>JANOKW010000147.1:0-12941 GCA_031419475.1 Hyphomicrobium sp.
TCGCCGAGTTCGAATGGCGCTTCAACCATCGCTACGATCTTGCCGCCATGATATCCGTGCTGACACTCGCCGCCGTCAGAACACCCCCGGTCACCTACTATGACCTCAAGTGGGCTGACTATGGTGCGTAATCAGGTCCGGGAAAGCATGTGCACGATGCGTTGCGCGAGATGGTGCAGAGGGGATGGGGACATCTGGTTACGTCGCTTAATCACATCGTTCAGCATCCAAATCCGGACATTCGCCGCGAAATTCAGTCAAATCTCAATGAAATGGTCCAGGCACTTGGCCTGCTGTACTGTTTTTCGGTTTGGGACGCGTATCTGGATGAGATCACAACAGACAGTGTCGAAAACGACTGGCTCACTCAAGATGAGAAAAAGCGTCTGCGGGCGTACCGACACGTCCGACATTGTGTGGCTCATTATTATAGCGGCAGGCGAGCAAATAGAAGCAAGTCATGCACAGCGGCATTCGACTCGGTCATGGCTTCAGCCGCACCACTACAAGGGGTCGCGTTCACTGCGACCACGATAGATTTGTCACACGCTGTTGTGGCCGAGCCGTGTCACCATTTCATGGAGGAATTGAGCAAGAAGCTTATCGGCCGTCTAGCGAACAACTGCAAACCTTAGGGAAAGACACCCGACCCTACCCAAACACCCGCTTGAAAATCGTATCCACGTGCTTGGTGTGATAGCCGCGGCCCAAGATTGCATAGAGACCGGGCGCATCAGCGAACTTTTTGTCCGCAAATCACGAATGTTCCGGCCAGGCGCGCCGCCAGTT
The DNA here is from genome assembly GCA_031419475.1 of Hyphomicrobium sp. Taxonomy (GTDB): domain Bacteria; phylum Pseudomonadota; class Alphaproteobacteria; order Rhizobiales; family Hyphomicrobiaceae; genus Hyphomicrobium_B. The sequence continues at coordinate 790 of JANOKW010000147.1, forward strand.
AAGGGGATGACAGGGCCCACCAATTCACCTATCTTTCACTTATGAACGCGCTCCTCAACAAAGCCATCGCCGCTTTGACGAAACTGCCCGAGGCGGAGCAGGAAGCGATCGCGCGCGACGTGCTCGACCGGTTGGAGGCCGACGCCCGTTGGGATGCGCTGCTGGCCGATCCCCGTTCAACCGCCGTACTCTCCAAACTTGCAGCCGAAGCGCGTGCCGACATCGCACGCGGCGATGTCTTGGACTATGATCCCGCGACCAAGCCGAACACATGAAATCGCGCACGACGCGAAAATTTTGGCGATTGTTCGAGGCACTGCCCATGGACGTCCAGGATCACGCGCGGCGTGCCTACCGGCAGTTTCATGCGGACCCGTCGTATCCGGCCCTCGCTTTCAAGCGCGTGAATGCCGCCGAGCCAGTTTATTCTGTCCGCATTGGCATAAACTATCGCGCCGCCGGGCTGCTCGAGGGCGATACTGTGACGTGGTTCTGGATTGGCCCCCACGACGCTTATGAACGGCTTTTGCGCGGTTGACCGGTTGACACGAACGAGCCGGAACTCCTACCCAAACACCCTCTTGAAAATCGTCTCGACATGCTTCGTGTGATAGCCGATGTCGAACATTTTTTCGAGTTCGGACGCGGGGACGAGCGCGACGACATCCTTGTCGTTCTTCAACTCGGTCAGAAAGTCCGCGCCGTGCTCCCAGGTTTTCATGGCGTTGCGCTGAACAAAAGAATAAGAATCTTCCCGCGACGCGCCTGCCTGCGTCAGCGCCAAAAGCACGCGCTGCGAATTGTGCAGGCCGCCGAGCTTGTCCAGGTTCTTCTTCATGTTGGCCGGATAGACGACGAGCTTCTCTATGACGCCCGCCAACCGGTTCAAGGCGAAATCCAGCGTCACCGTCGCGTCCGGCCCAATCATGCGCTCGACAGACGAGTGCGAAATATCGCGCTCATGCCAGAGCGCCACGTTCTCCATGGCCGGCAAAGCGTAGGCCCGCACCATGCGCGCCAAGCCAGTTATGTTTTCGGTCAGCACGGGATTGCGTTTGTGCGGCATGGCGCTGGAGCCCTTCTGGCCGGGCGAGAAAAACTCTTCAACCTCCAAGACTTCCGTGCGTTGCAGGTGGCGGATCTCGATGGCTACGCGCTCCATGCACGACGCCACAACACCGAGCGTCGCGAAGTACATGGCGTGGCGGTCACGCGGAATGATCTGCGTCGAAACCGGTTCCGGCACGAGGCCGAGTTTTGCCGCCACATACTCTTCAACGCGCGGGTCGATATTGGCGAAGGTGCCGACCGCACCCGAGATGGCACAGGTGGCGACTTCTTTCTTCGCCGCGATCATGCGCTCCCGGCAGCGCGCGAACTCGGCATAGGCATAAGCAAGTTTCAATCCGAACGTCACCGGCTCGGCGTGGATGCCGTGGCTGCGGCCGATGGTAATAGTGTTCTTGTGTTCGAAGGCGCGGGTTTTCAAGGCGGCAAGCACGCGGTCGATATCGGCGATCAGCAAATCAGCCGCGCGCACGAGCTGAACGCTGAGGCAGGTGTCCAACACATCCGACGAGGTCATGCCCTGGTGCACGAAGCGAGCGTCCGGGCCGATGAACTCAGCGAGGTGCGTGAGGAAAGCGATGACGTCGTGTTTGGTGACGGCCTCGATCTCATCGATCTTCGCCACGTCGAATTTGGCCCGCGACCCGTTGTCCCAGATGGCCTTGGCGGCTTGCTTAGGGATCATGCCGATCTCGGCCATGGCCGCCGCTGCGTGCGCTTCAATTTCAAACCAAATGCGGAATCGCGTTTCGGAATCCCAAATGCGGGTCATCTCGGGGCGGGAGTAGCGGGGGATCATCGATTACATCCTTTGCGGTTTGCGATGGGGGGTAGCAGACGCGAAAGCCCGGTTCAATCAAGGCGCTGCCGCAGATGCGCAACAGGAGTTGGAAAATCTGTTTCGGCGGTGCAACAATTTGTGAAGAATTGAACAGTGGATTGCCTTATCAGCGCCAGCCTCACGCCAAGTTTAGGCCGGTTAACACGTGGTTCGTTGCGGCGAGCGCAAAGATCCTTCTAAAGATCCCGCAGTCTCGTTCAGAAAGTGTTCAGGACCAGTGGGTCACACTCGCCACAGCGTAAATCATTCGTTGAAGTCACAGGTGCATTATTGGTGATTCGGTGGCTATAGTGGGTTAGCCAACTTGGGGGTTCTACGCGGGCCCTTATCGAGGAGCGAGTGCATCAGATTCCAAATCGCAAGTGTTTGCGGGGAGAGACTGAGGATATGCAAGAACAGATGGGCAGCGGCGAAATCGCTGAAATCGTTCAACAGATGGAACAATCGGAAGACGATCCGCGCCGTTGCTATGCGATCGTGCAACAGCGCATCCGCGAATACCGTCAATCGGGTCATTCCGTTCCAGACGATCTGGCCAGAATTGAAAAGACACTGATGACCGAATGCATGGCGGCTTCGCAGGGTCGCTAAGTTGGGTCGCTAAGTTAGGTCGCGAAGTTAGCGTCAAGTTAGCGTCAAGTTAGCGTCAAGTTTAGTGTGTTGGGTGGCCAAATACGAGGCGCCTAAGTTTTGATTGTGAGTGTCAGCGCGCGGTTGTGCTGACCGGGTTGCCGGTTGGCGACTCCATTACGACCGCCGGTGCAACCCACGCCGCTCCATCCCATTCCAAAACATCATATGCTGGCACGTTGGCGTCTCCCGCTTCACTGAAGCCGATGAGCCCGGCCACGGTTTGATGCCAGCCCGATGCCAGGGCTTCCGATAACTTCTTCTTTGGATCTGATGCTGCCGCGCGCTTCATTGCGCTCGCGGCCGTTTCGACGGCTGCGTAGGCAAGTGCTGCGTCGCCGGTTAATTCCGATCCCGCAATCTTAATTGATTTTGGCACGTGAGGCAGCAGCGCCATTACGCCCTTCGCGCTTGCGCCGAATGACTGAGTGAATTCAGAGGTTGCAATAGTGTCCGAGCCGATAAACTTGGCGGCCGAACCAGCACTGCGCAGCGCCTGAATAATGAAACCGGCTTCCAGCGGAAAGCCCGCGTAGAACACGGCGCTAGCGTCTTTGATTTTGGCGATGAGGCGCGTGTACTCTTTGTCGCCGCCGACGATTGTCGCGCTGATTGTGTCGGCCTTGGCGGACTTCAGCGTTTCGAGCGCCTGCTCGGCGATTGTTTTGGCGTAGAGTGTGCGGTCATGCACGACAGCGACCGTGCGTCCCTTGAAGGCCTGTAGAAGATATTGCGCGGCCGCCTCGCCCTGGTTGCCGTCGCGGCCACCGAGGCGGAATATGGATGACCCCGCGCGCTTGGCAGTCAGGCCCGGATGGCGCGTTGCTGTCGCAATGAAGACGGTATCGGACTTACCGTAAATCTCTGCGGCCGCAATGGCGGCGTTGGCGCACGAATGGCCGAGGACAAGGGCAACGCGTTTCGCGACGAGCGCGCGCGCGACGCCAGTAGCTTTGGCATCGTCGCAGCCGTCGTCGAGGATCTCGATCACGAAATCGGTGCCGGCAGACGCGTTGAGGCTTTCGGCAGCGAGGCGGGCACCGGCTTCGATTTCGTGCGTGCGCGCGGCATGGGGGCCGGTTGCGGGGCCTGTGACAGTGATCAACGTCTCGGCCGAAACAGGGGCTACCCAAATCATCGCGGCCGCAGTAAGGGCTGTGCGGCTATGCCAAAGATGGGCTTGAACGGGTGATTGCCGGAGGTGTGGCGGCAGAGGGCACATGCGTGGTCGTATTATCCAACTGGGCTTCAAGAGGCGGGGCCGCGAAGCGATGGTCGCGCCCCTTTATCACAAGCAATCGGCAATCCGGAGGCGCTAAAGCGAGCGGCCCCCGTTGCAGATTGTTGGCGAGGGGGCGTGTCGATGTTGTGGCGATCAAGCGCCGAATCCCGCGCAACCGGCGCGAACGGTCTTGCTCATTGAGTTCGCAGCGTCCTAGGGTGTCCCGGGGCGTTTTGCTTTGAGCAGGGCCGAATGCGTTACAAAATGGGCCGTTGGCGCGATTCTCATGCGGCCGCCGGCAATACCGGGAGGCACGACATGAATGCTCTGTTTCGGAAAAAGCCGCTGACCGACATCGACGGCCAAGGGCACGGCCTCAAACGCTGTCTGAGTGCAGTCGACCTTACGCTGCTTGGTATCGGCGCGATCATCGGCACCGGCATTTTCGTATTGACGGGACACGCGGCCGCAACGCAAGCAGGCCCGGCCGTTGTTCTATCGTTCGTGGTGGCAGGCTTGGCCTGTGCCTTCGCCGCGCTCGCTTACGCCGAACTCGCATCCATGGTCGGGGGTTGCGGAAGCGCTTACGGCTATTCCTATGCAGCCTTCGGCGAAATGATCGCTTGGATCATCGGCTGGGACCTGATCCTCGAATACGGTGTTTCGGTCGCGGCCGTCGCCAATGGCTGGTCGGGTTATTTCAATAATGCGCTGACGGCTATCGGCCTTGGGTTGCCAGATTATCTGACCAAAGGTCCAGCTGTGGGTGGCATCGTCAATCTGCCCGCTGTCCTCATTATCCTCGCGCTCATGGTCATGCTCATCGCCGGCGTCAAGCAAAGCGCCAAATTGAATGCAGCAATGGTTGCCATCAAACTGTTGACGATTGCGGTATTCGTGGCCGTTGCGGTATTCAATGTGCATCCCGAAAACTGGACGCCTTTCATGCCGTTCGGCTGGTTCGACACAACGGCGGATGGAAAGACAATCGGTGTTCTGGCAGGGGCCTCGCTCGTGTTTTTTGCCTACGTCGGTTTCGATGCCGTCTCGACAGCCGTCGAGGAAGCGCACGACCCCCAGAACGACGTACCCAAAGGCATCATCTGGTCGCTCGGATTTTGCACCATCATCTATATCGTGGTGTCGGGACTGCTCACCGGCATCGTACCGTATACGACATTGAACGTCTCGTCTCCCGTGGCGCATGCTCTTCTCCAGCTTGGATACAACTGGGCGTCTGCACTTGTGGCGACGGGCGTGATCTTCGGACTGACCACGGTAATGCTGGTGCTCTATTACGGTCTGACGCGCATCATCGTTGCGATTTCGCGCGATGGCCTGTTGCCGCCATTCTTATCGACCGTGAGCCCGACCACACATACGCCTGTGCAGACAACGGTCATTACTGGGGTCGTGATGGCTCTGGCAGCGGGCTTCGTGCCACTTGGCGCACTTGCCGAACTCGTCAACATAGGCACGCTCGCGGCTTTCGTGCTGGTTTCGGCCGGCGTTATCGTTTTGCGCAAATCGCATCCCGAATACCCGCGGCCATACAAGATGCCGTTCGGAATAGTGCTGCCGGTTCTAGGCGTGCTCTCATGCGGAGCGCTCATTGCCTTTCTTCCGCTGATGACGCATCTGCGCTTTTTGTTGTGGCTTGCGGCGGGGATGCTGATCTACTTCGCTTACTCGGCGCGCAACAGCAAACTCGCGGCGCAGGCGGCGTGACGAAAGCGCTGTGAGCGCAAATATCACAGCACGTTGTGCGTGCCGTCGCAGAAGGGCTCGTCGTCGGTTGCCTTGCAGCCGCAGATATTAAACGTGCCCGTGCGGTCGGCCGTGAATTTCAACGGCTGAAACGATGTTGCCATGTGCGAGCCATCGCAGAACGGCTGTTTCGCCGAACGGCCGCAGCGGCAGTACCAATAGTCTTTGCCCTCTGTCAGTTCGACCTGATAAGGCCCGGTTTGGGCGACGACCGCTTCGTCGGACATGACTTTCCTCCCTGCAGCTCTTTGCAGAGTACGGGCGCCCGCGGGAGCCGGCCCGGTCTCTTTGCGTTCGGTAGCGGTTTTAAAGCGAAGCGGCAAGAGGGCTATGAACGAGTAGCCGCTTCAAGACTGCAAGGCACGATTTCGCACTTTACGAGCAGCTTCGTGAAGTGTCATCGTTCCAGTTCGTTTGATACTTATCGCCTGTTGGGAACGAGGGTGGGAAAGTGATGAAAAACGGGGAGGCCGGACCTTTGGCTTGGCGGTGGCCACGTCGCAAGAAACCCAGCATGGCTGCAGGCTCGCCCTGATGCCGCAAACTGATTTTCCATCCGGGCATGGGCAGGCCTATCGCCCCGACATCGATGGGCTGAGAGCAATCGCCGTTCTGGCAGTGCTGCTGTACCACGTAGGCGGCTTCGGGCTGACGGGCGGCTATGGCGGCGTCGACGTATTCTTCGTCATATCTGGATATTTGATCACGACAATCATTCAGCGCGAGATTGAATCGGGTACGTTCTCGTTGCTCGATTTCTACGAGCGCCGAATCCGCCGCATTTTTCCGGCACTTGTAGCGGTTACGGTGGCGGCGACGCTCGTGTCAGCCATGCTACTGTTGCCGGAGGATTTCAAGGAGTACGGCAAGAGCCTGCTCAATCTGATGGCGATTTCGTCGAACTACTATTTCATGCGCAAGACGGGGTACTTCGATGCGGCGGCCGGTGAGAAGCCCTTGCTGCATACGTGGTCGCTTGCTGTTGAAGAACAATTCTACGTCGTCTTTCCCTTGTTACTCTTCGTGCTGTCGCGCTTTGGACGGCGGGCGGTCATTGTCGGGTTGACCGCCTTGGCCTGCGCATCGTTTTTGACAAGCGTTGCTGCGCTCGAAAATGCACCCGCTCGCGCATTTTTTGCGACGCCAGGGCGTGTGTGGGAGTTGCTGGTCGGCGTGCTGACGGCCTTGATCGGACCGTCTTTGATCACGAGGCGTTTGCTCCGTGAGGCCGTTGCGGCGTCCGGCTTAGCGCTGATTGCGTTTGGCTATTTTTTCTATTCCGACGCCACGCCGTTTCCGGGTCCTGCAGCACTTGTCTTCTGTCTCGGCGCAGCGTTTATAATTTATGCCGGCACGAACGGAGGTGAAACTTTCGCAGGCCGGTTACTTTCGACTCCTTTGCTCGCTGGCGTCGGCCTGATCTCCTATTCTGTTTATCTCTGGCATTGGCCGTTGATTGTGTTTGTGCGCTACCGCTTCCCAGAATTGTTTTCGGGCGAGGGGGCAGCGGCTATCGGGCTTAGGTTCACTCTGGTTGCCGCCAGCCTTGTGCTCGGATTTCTGTCGTGGCGCTTCATTGAACGGCCGTTCCGCAAGCGGGCTGGCACGAGCGGGCAGCGCTACGCCTACGCTTGGTTCCTGGGATTGACTGCGGCGCTTATTGCCGTTGCACTCCCGGTGATCAAACTCAAGGGCCTGCCGGAGCGTTGGCCGCGCGAGGTTGGCGAGATGCTGAAGCATCGCGAACGCCCGGAAGCCGACGTCTGCAAACCTCTGGCGGATTCCGGACTTTGGCCAATTGATACGTGCCGAATTGGTCCGGACGCCGCAGCGGACGGCACGCTCCTGTGGGGCGATAGCCATGCCAAGATGCTGATCGATGGTTTTGAGATGGCACGCCGGCAAATCAACCAAAGCGTGATCGTCGCCACAGTTCCTGGCTGCCCTCCGTTTGCCAGCGTGATGCTTTATGGCCGGTCGAGGGCCGTGCAGTGCCGCGCATTGGTGGATACCGTTATGGCTGCGATTGCGCAAAGCGGCGTCTCTAGAGTCGTGATGTCTGCACGCTGGGCATACTATGCGGAAGGTTCTGGTCAGGACATGGGGGGCGGGCAACCGACCCAACTCAGTCCTGACGGGATTGGCAAGAACCCGGCCGTGTTTTCAGCCTTGTTTGAGGACACGGTGCGCCACTTGCGCGCGTCGGGCCGCGAGGTCATCATCATCGGTCCCATCCCCGAGCACCGCTTTCCGGTCGCTTCAGCGATGGCGCGCAATCTTGTCTGGCAACAGTTGCCACCGCCCGAGTTGCCGCGCGCGGTGTTCGCTGAACGTCAGCGCCATGTGCTGCCGCTTCTTGATCGTTTGGACGCGCTGCCTGGTGTGCGGGTCGTTTATCCCGATCGACTTTTATGCGGCGGCGAAACCTGCCGGTATGCACAAGGTGCAAAACCGCTCTATGTCGATGCCAATCATCTGTCGCCGCTTGGAATTAAGCTCATTGCCCCACTCATCAATGAGATTTTTGCTGCTCGGCCGGGTGAATGACTATTGGCGGGCGAGTGACAGCGGCGCGGTCAGCCTTCCAACACTTTGCGTGCCGCTTCATCCGGCGTCATCGTACCGGTAAGTACCGCGTCGGCGAGGGGATCGAGACCGGCTTTGCCGCCAGCTTTAATGCGTTGCGCGACGAGGTCGGCGGCGGCACGCGCAATGAGATAACGCGCGCGGCGGCGGCGGCGGGATTGAGCGGGTTCGGCTGAGACGCGCCGCCCGATCTCGTCCAGTGTCTCGACCAGTTTCGCCACGCCGTCTCCGTTGATCGCGCTCGTCTTCAACACCGGAACCTTGTCCGAGATGGTGGCGCGGAGCGAGAGTGCGCCGATCAATTGCTGCATGGTTTGTTCAGCGCCCGGCCGGTCGCCCTTGTTGACGACGAGTACGTCGGCGATTTCGAGGAGGCCGGATTTCATCGCCTGGATATCATCTCCAAGACCTGGCGCGGAAATCACAACGCGAATGTCGGCGACTTCGGCGACGTCGATTTCGCTTTGCCCTGTGCCGACGGTTTCCAGCAGCACAATGTCGAAACCGGCCGCGTCGAGAGCGTCGATGATGCGCACGGCGGCCGGCGACAATCCCCCCAAGTATCCACGCGACGCAAGCGAGCGCACGAACACGCCGTCATCGTCGAGCGCCGCCGTCATACGTATGCGATCGCCGAGGATAGCCCCGCCCGAAATCGGGCTAGACGGATCGACCGCGATGACGCCGACCGTGCGGCCCTGCTTGCGCAAGGTTTCGATCACTGCGTTGACGAGGGTGGATTTGCCAGCCCCCGGCGGCCCGGTGAAGCCAACGACAAGCGCGTGGCCGAGATGTGGTTGTAACGCTTGCAGCAACGCGGGCGCGGCAGCGGACATGCGCTCGAGTTCGGTGATGATGCTGGAGGTCGCCTTACGCTCGCCCTTGCGCATGCGCGCGATCATATCCGCCATCTCATCTTGTGCGATGCGGGCTATGGGGGCGAAGGAGGGCGCCAAGGAGGGTGCCAAGGAAGGTGCCAAGGAAGGTGCCGGGAAAGGCGCGGCGTTGACGGAGGACTCGTCCAGCGGCTTGGTCATAAGCGCTGATACGGCGGCGCGGCGGATTAGGCAATGGGGTGGGCGTGGTTGACGGGGTGGTCCCGGCAAATCCCGCCGCAAAACGGCGCGAGACGCAGAGCAGGGATTTTTGACCCATGGCGTTCCGCGTTCGACCACGGTGTTGGTGTAAATAATGAGCTTTCGGGCGCAGGCAGTGAATGCTGATTTATGGACTCTGCCTCTTGCTGTTGCCCGCGCGTGCAAAACGAAGTGTGAGCTGAGTTGCGCAGACCCGGGATCGCGTCTTGAGTAAATTTGCACGGACGCGATCCCGGATAGCCGCATCGTTTCGCTGCGCTCAACGCGGCTTCCGGGAACGCAAGCAGAGAGTGCGTCGCGCTTCCCACGGGTCTCCGGCCGGGATGACAATTTTTGACCCGCTGTCCAAACTGCAATTATCCCTAACGCACCCCTATTGCCGTTCTGCCAGCGCCCGTCAATTCTCGATAGGTGCCTATTCGCCCGATGGCTCAGCGGTGCTTGGTGCGCCAGATGGTCCGCTGCCGTCCCAACGGCGTTTGCCGCCCGCGCGCGGCGGGCTACTTGTGGTCCCAGCGCCGGGCGGGGGCGTTACACCGCTCGCACCTCGGTCATCGCGTTTGTCACCAGCCGCGTCGACGGCCGCGCCTTGATCGGGATTGCGCCAATCGCGCGGCGGTTTTCCATTCGGTCCTGTTATGGGGCCATCCGCCGATGGTGATGCCGCTGGCGCCGCCGATGGGTTGATGATGACGGGCTCCACCGGTTTCGATATAGACGCGGGCGGAGTTGCGGGCGGCTTTGCAACGGGAGCAGGTGCCGGCGTTGGGGCTGTTACCGGCTTATTGACTTCGGGCTTGCTGTCCGATTGCGTTGCGTCCGCTGGACCGCGCTCGAAACGGGGAGGTCGCGCAGCCGTGACGGCCGGCTTGCCGCCCGGATACATGCCGGGTGGAACGGGTCTCGCGATGCGGCGCGGAGCACGCGGCGCGGGCGATGTTGCATCGCCGCTGCTTTCGCGCGCTCCATCGGGCCCTGGCCCAGGTTGCGATTGGCGGAACTTGCGCACAGCCTCTTCGGTACGGCGCCGTTCGGGGCGAAATATTTTGACTTCGTCCTTGGCGCGCGAACGCCAATTGTCGAAACGGCCAGGTCGGCGCACGTTCGGATCATCGACGGGCGCAATGCGGATGCGCGGCACGGGGCGCTTGGACAAGCGCTCGACGTCTTCAGGCGGTAGGCCGCGATTTCGGATGTGGCGGTCGCGGCGTTCGAATCCGGATTGCGGTGTGCTGCGCACCACGAGATCGGCGTTCCACGATGGCGGGCGCACATAGCGGCGCATTTCGGGCCGCGCGAAATAACGCGGGCGCACGAACACCCAGGCGCGGTTGAAGCGCTCGCCATGCACGAGATTGCCGTCGTCGAAATCCTGGCCGTCGCGCGCGAGAGCTTCGGGCGGGAGCGGTGCCCAGCCGATCGCGTCTTCGCTATGGCGCCATAAGACCCAGGCCGGCGCCCACTGGGTGCCTGGGACCCAGATCCAGCCGTAGTCGTCGTCCTGACTCCAGCGGCCGTAGTGATAGACAGCCCAGCCGAAGGGTTCGTCCGATACCCAGGTCCAGCCGTAGTCATCCGAGTAAGCCCAGCGGCCGAGCGTGTAGGGGCGCCACGCCTCATCGACGTACGGCTGCCAGACGTCGCCGTAGCGCGGGTGATTCATCCACGCGCCGCCGTCATCGAGTGCTTCGTAGAAGTACGATACGTCCGCGATGCCGCTGACTTTGTCGCCGCGTTGATCGCCGCCGAAGTCGTAGGAATCGGAAGGAGTGCGGGGCGGGCGCGGGCGGCGCTTGTCACGCGGCTCGTCACGCTCACCATCTCCGCCGGTGAAGTATCCGTCGCGATCCCATTGCGCGTGAACAGGGTTCACATTCGCCGTGATGGCAGCGACCAGAAGAAGCGCACACACCGCGCGCGCGGAAATCAATTGTCTAACACTCGATCGCAAAGGCATTGGCCTCCCGCCTCTGGGCATCCTTACCAAGGATCAAGCGTGCCAAATGCGACGATGGCAAGGCAAGAGGCAAATGCGCTTGCGACGCCCCTCAAAACTTAGCCACAACCGCGTGGTCGCCGTTGAGCGTGCCGAATTTGGCGGCGGCAAGAACGGCCGGCAAAATCTTTTCAGCCGTATCGACGACGGCGAAATGCACGTCGAGGCCGGGCCGGATAAATGTCTCGCCTTTCATGTGGGCGAGGAGATCGAGGAAGGGCGTCCAAAAGCCATCGATGTTGGCGACCACGATGGGCTTGCTGTGCCGGCCGAGCTGCGACCAGGTCAGCTGTTCGACCAGTTCTTCAAGCGTGCCGATGCCGCCGGGCAGGGCCACGAACGCGTCCGAGCGCTCGAACATGAGGCGCTTGCGCACGTGCATGTCCTCAACCACGATCAGCTCGTCGACGTCTTGGAGCATCTTTTCCTTGGCGCCGAGGAACTCGGGGATTATCCCTGTGACCTTGCCGCCAGCGCCAAGGCAAGCGCGCGCGACTTCGCCCATGAGACCGAGGCTTCCGCCGCCATAAACGAGGCGAATACCGTTGTCGGCCAGCGCTTTGCCGAACTTCCGGGCGGTGATCGCATAGGCCGGGTTCAGGCCCTTGCCCGATCCGCAATAGACGCAGACGCTATCGACGTGTCCTGCTTGTGCTTTCGGTCCGGTCTGAATTTCTGCCCGAATAATTGTCTGTTGCGCGTCTTTGGTGTTTTTCTGCATGGGTCTCTAACATCTAGGAGGACTTGAACATCTAGGAGGACTTGTGGCCTTGCGGCACTCGATTGAACTGCACCCTTAGCGCTACACTAGTGTTCCACGCCTAACAGATGATTCCCATCATCCTGCAAATCAGTCAATGTGCGGGGATGAGAAGAGATGACATCTGCCTGTACGTCAATCGGGCCGACAGGGTCCGGCTGCGAGACGTGTTGGCCGGCCGCAAC
>JANOKW010000148.1:0-8135 GCA_031419475.1 Hyphomicrobium sp.
ATTCCGTGGTCCTTTGGCCGGCCGGCTTGCAGCCACGTAAAACAACTCGCTAAAGGGCCGAGTGCGCACCCGGTTTCCCGCGCCCGGCCTCCCGTCCGGCGCTTGTGGTAAACCGGGTTTTTTATTGGCGCCAAGGACGCAGTCTCACATGGCAAACGATAAGCCCAAGCTGGATAAGCCCGAGGTTAAGCCCAAATGGCGCCCGGAAACCGAGCTCGTACACGGCGGCGTGCTGCGTTCACAGTTCGGCGAAACGTCGGAAGCGTTGTTTTTGACCCAAGGGTTTGTCTACGATAGTGCCGAACAAGCGGAAGCCCGCTTCAAACAGGAAGACCCGGGCTACCAATATTCGCGCTTCGGTAACCCAACGATCTCTATGTTTGAAGAGCGCTTGCGCCTTTTCGAAGGTGCGGAAGATTGCCGCGCCACCGCGACCGGCATGGCCGCCGTCACAGCCGCACTGCTTTGCTACATGAAGGCTGGTGACCACCTCGTCTCGGCCCGCGCACTCTTCGGCTCGTGCCGCTACATCGTTGAAACGTTGTGCCCGCGATTGGGTATTCAATGCACGCTCATCGACGGCATGGACCTCGACGCCTGGAAAAAGGCAATCCGCCCCAACACCAAGATGTTCTTTTTTGAGACGCCATCGAACCCGACACTTGAACTCGTCGACATCGCAGCCGTATGCACAATCGCCAAGGCGCACGATATTCTCAGCGTCGTCGATAATGTCTTCGCAACTCCGATGCTGCAACGCCCGTTGGCGCTCGGCGCGGACATCGTTGTCTATTCGACAACAAAGCACATCGACGGCCAGGGCCGCTGCCTCGGCGGTGCCGTTCTCGGCACCACAGATTTCGTCACGAAATATCTGCAGGATTGGGTGCGCCAAACAGGGCCATCGCTCAGCCCATTCAATGCCTGGGTGATGCTCAAAGGGCTTGAGACCATGCCCGTCCGCGTCAAGGCACAATGTGAATCAGCCGCGAAAGCCGCTGACCACTTGGCCGGCCTCAAAGGCGTGACGCGCGTCATATACCCGGGCCGGGCCGATCACCCGCAGGCGGCCCTCGCCGCCAAACAAATGCCAGGCGGCGGGCAGATCGTCACGTTCGAGGTCGAGGGCGGCAAGAATGCCGCATTTCGCAGCCTTAATGCGCTGAGATTGATCAAAATTTCGAACAACCTCGGCGATGCCAAGAGCCTTGTTACCCACCCTTCAACGACAACGCATCAGCGCATGGGCGCGGGTCCTCGGGCCGAACTTGGTATTACAGATGGCATGATCCGGCTGTCCGTCGGCCTCGAAGCGTTCGAAGATCTGGCGGACGATCTGACGGCGGCGCTGAGAGCCGTCTGATAGGCTCGCTAAAAGCTGATATTGACCAGGGAAAGAGCACACTTAAAGTGGCACGCAAGAAAACTGCCAAAAAAACGGACCTGCATATGTACGAAGCCACGACACGCGGCATCCGCATTCGCGTCGAGCCGCACTATCTGGAAGACCAATCCGCGCCGGACGAAAGCTACTTCGTCTGGGCCTATGCCGTTGAGATCAGCAACGACAGCCGGCAGCCGGTGCAGCTTAAAGCGCGTACATGGCGCATAACCGACGCAATGGGGAGGACGGAAGAAGTGCGCGGACCCGGCGTCGTCGGGCAAACACCAACAATACCGCCCGGCGGATCGTTCAGTTACACATCGGGTTGTCCGTTGAAGACGCCGCAAGGCATTATGGTTGGCAGCTACCAGATGTCGGACGAAAAGGGTAAACTGTTCGATGTCGCGATCCCGGCGTTCTCACTCGACAGCCCCTACACACAAGCCGCGATGAATTAGCTGCGATGAACGAGCTGCCATAAACTTGCCGCGATAAACGGGCCGCGATAAACGGGCCGCGATAAACGAGCCGCGATGTCTGAGCCGCGATGAAGTGAACAGATCTGCGAGCGAGCAAAGAGACGCTATGGCGGGACCCATTTATACTCCGGTCGAACTTCTCGCGCGGCTTGTTGCTTTCGACACCACGAGCCACAAGAGCAACCTCGAGATCGTCGCGTTCATTGAAGATTATCTTCTCCAGCACGGCGTCGCCAGCCAGCGCATCGTTGCCGACGATGGCCTGAAGGCGAACCTGTACGCCACGATCGGCCCCTCGGACCGCGGCGGCATTGCCCTCTCGGGCCATACGGACGTTGTCCCGGTTGAAGGCCAAACGTGGAGCAGCGATCCGTTTCAATTGCGCTCTGACGGTGGGCGGCACTATGGCCGCGGCGCCTGTGATATGAAAGGCTATCTCGCGTGCATGCTCGCGGCTGTGCCAGATTTCAAGAGCCGGAACCTGTCGACGCCGATCCATCTGGCGTTTTCCTACGACGAAGAGATCGGCTGTCTCGGCGTCCGGCCCATGATCGCGGAATTTGGCAAGAAGCTGGCGAAACCGCGCCTCGTCATCGTTGGCGAGCCGACCAATATGCAGGTCGTAGACGCGCATAAAGGCCCGGTGCGCTGGCAAGTGGAAGTGACCGGCCGCGCCGCGCATTCAAGCATGAGCCACCTCGGCGTCAACGCCATCACCTACGCGGCCCGATTAATCACTGAGCTTGAGCGCATGGAAGCAGACCTCAAGGTCACTTCGCGTAACGATCGCTTCAACCCGCCTTTTGCCACGCTGCAAGTTACCAAGCTCGAAGGCGGAACGGCGAACAACATCATTCCCATATTCTGCCGTTTCGGCTTTGAAGTGCGCGCGCTACCCGGTGTCGATGTCGATGCAATCGAACGGCGTATCAGAAATTTTGCCGAAACTGACTGTCTGCCTGAAATGCTGCGCGTTGCAGATGAGGCGGCAATTGCCGTCACGCGCGCCAATACCGTGCCCCCGTTCGCTGCCGAGCCGAATTCAGAAGCAACCAGCCTCGCACTGAAGCTCACCGGACAAAACGGCACACACACCGTCTCATACGCGACTGAGGCCGGATTGTTTCAGGATGCGGGCTCGGCGTCGATCGTATGCGGACCAGGCGACATTGCGCAAGCGCACACACCCGACGAATGGATCGCGGATAGTGAAATCGACAAATGCATGGGCTTCATGGCGCGGCTCGCCGATTGGGCGTCAGCGTGAGCTTCAGCTTGACCTCAGGCTTTCGCGGTGCCCGTTTCAAACAGCCAGCACCCGGCGATAAGGCCCAACAACGCTCCCGCCAATTGCGCGACGATGAAGGCTAAAACGTCTGCCGGCGCAATCCCTGCAAACGTGTTGGTGAAGGACCGCGCCATTGTAACGGCAGGGTTGGCGAACGACGTCGAAGCCGTGAACCAATAGGCCGCGACGATATAGAGCGCGACGGACATGGCGACTTTGTCACCTGCAAAACGCACTGCGCCCAGGATTGTAAAGATTAAACCAAACGCGGCTACCGCTTCAGCGGTCCACTGGCCAACGCCGTTTCGGGCCGTCGCAGACGTTTGAAAGACTGTGAGGTCAAACATTACGTGCGTGATCAGAACGCCAGCGATGCCGCCCGCAATTTGCGCGATCATGTAGAGCGCGGCGTCACTGGTCGAGATCTTCTGCTTCAGCCGCATAACCAGTGTCACTGCGGGATTGAAATGCGCGCCGGATATTGGACCAAGAATCGTGATCAAAACGAAGAGCGCCGCGCCCGTCGCCAAAGAATTTGCCAGCAGCGCCAAGCCGGTGTTTCCGCCCGATAGCTTCTCCGCCATGATGCCCGAGCCAACAACGGTGGCGAGAAGCAAAGCTGTTCCGAGACATTCGCCAGCAAGACGGCGGCCGCGATCGATTTCCATTACGGCAAAATTCCTGTGCCAGACGCTAAGTCTGTTGCGCCTTCAAGGCGCGAAATCGCCGTGACCGCCATTTGAATGTCCTCCCGTGCCATGATCTCGACTGGCATCGCGACGAGTGCCGAAACGCGCGCGTGCAGCCTGTCATAGGCTTGGCGGAACGCCGCGCGCTCGGCTTCGATGCCGCCCGGCACGCCGGCAGGATCAGAAATACCCCAATGGGCTTTGATCGGCGCGCCCGGCCAATGCGGGCAGGATTCGCCCGCTGCAGCATCGCAAACAGTGATCACGATATCCATCTTGGGCGCGCTTGCGACTGCGAACACCTCCCATGATTTGGAGCGCAGCGCGCCAACCGGATGACCGCGTTGCTCAAGGAGTTCCAACGCCAGCGGATTAGCGGCGCCGCGCGGATGGCTGCCGGCGGAATGGCCCTGAAATCGGCCACCACCTAACTTATTCAGAATGGCTTCCCCCAGGATGGAGCGCGCCGAATTGGCCGTGCACAGCACGAGGACGTTAATCATGGCAATCTCTAATGAACTGGTTTTTCCACGCGCGTGCTCTAAACGGATATCCTTGGTCCCAAAGACTGCTAATCATGAGGCCTCAAAAATATACGACGGATAGGAGGCGCAAGTTACACCCTGTGACACCTTTGCGACACACGAACACTAGAATAGCCTCTCCCCAGCGGACTGCCAGACCATGCCATGTCTTGGGTGCAATTCACGGCTAAACAGCAAGCTTATTCTGCCCATAATTCAGATTCGACTGCCTTGAGAGTGATACCTATGACACTGACACGAACACCGAGATCGCCTGTGATACTTGCGCTTCTCACAGCGGCTGCCATGTCCGCGTGTTCATCATCGCCGCTTCCCTCAATCGGCTCCATCAACCCGTTCAGTAAAACGATCCCCGATACCGACCGCGTGTTCCTGATGGCGGCGGGAAGCTGGGACCGCAATCGCGATAACAACGTGACCTGCGACGAGTGGAAGGCCTACGCAACAGAGCTGTTCAACGGCGCTGACGCGAACGCCGACGAGAGCGTCGATCAATCCGAGTGGGGCAGCATCACCAAAGTCGATCGCATGTTCGATACGGCCGATCTCAGCTACTACGACGCCAGCCGCGACGGAAAAGTGACGCGCGCGGAGTTCATCGAAAAGCCTAATCCTGCGTTCGCATTGCTTGATCCGGGCAAAACATGCACGCTTTCGGGCGCACAAGTCGCTGGCGCGCGCTCCAAGACGCAGTATGATCTGACAGCCAAGCCCAAAGAAGATGATGCTGGCGGCAAAACTCCAGATGCCATCACAGGTAAGCGATAGGCGTCGGTTGATTGAGCACGACGATTACCCGCCCTTATTCTTCGCCACCTAATACTTAACCACCAAGGCACCAGGCCAGGATCGCCTTCTGCGCGTGCAGCCGGTTCTCCGCTTCATCCCAAATGACGGACTGCGGACCTTCCAATACCTCCGTTGAGACTTCGTGCCCGCGATACGCCGGCAAGCAATGCATGAAAATTGCGCCCTTGGCGGCCTTGCTCATGAGCTTCTGATCGACTGCATAAGGCGCCAAGATCTTTTTGCGCTGTGCTGCATCCGATTGGCCCATTGAGACCCACGTGTCCGTCACCACGCAATCGGCCCCCTTGACGGCTTTCTCGGGATCATTTGTCAGGGTGATCGACGCTTTCTCGCGCCGCGCCCATGCCATGGCTTCGTCTTCAGGTTGGAGCGCATCGGGACAGCCGAGCCGCAACGTGAACCCGAAGCGCGCGGCCGCATGCATCCACGATACGGCAACGTTGTTGCCATCGCCGATCCAGGCAACCGTCCGCCCTTTGATCGATCCCGAGTGCTCCTCAAATGTCATGACATCTGCCATGACTTGGCACGGGTGGCTCTTGTCCGTCAGTCCGTTGACGACGGGGATCGACGCATGCTTGGCAAGTTCGACAAGGGTTTCGTGCGAATTGGCGCGGATCATGATGGCGTCGGCATAGCGCGAGAGAACACGGGCCGTGTCCGCAACGGATTCGCCGCGCCCCAATTGCAGATCTGTATGATTGAGCGACAACGCGGCCCCGCCAAGCTGGCGCATGGCGATATCAAACGATACGCGCGTCCGCGTTGACGGTTTCTCGAAAATCATCACCAGCACGCAGTCTTCAATGCCCTTCGGCTTTAAGGCAGCGGGCACGCGCTTCCCGGCCTTTTTCATGGCGTGTGCGTTGTCGATGATGCGCCGCAATGTCTTGGCGTCAATTGCGGAGATGTCGAGAAAATGTCTCATCGCTGTTTTTAATTGCATGTTTTTTGGCATGGGTTTTGTGAGCTTTTTTGAGCTCTCCGTTGGGCGAGAGAGCCTATTGTTTCTGAATGCTGGCCAATGATCTCGCGAGACGCTCGGCTCCGTCTGCGATTTCGCCGTCCGAGACTGTGAGCGGCGGGATAACGCGAACGGTGTTGTCGCCTGCCGCAACGAGAAGAAGTTTTTCCTCAATCGCCGCATTCACCACCTGGGCAGGCGTCACTGCCGCTTTGAGCTTCAAGCCGGTCAAAAGCCCGGTGCCGCGCACGTCTTCAACAGCACGCGGAAACCGGTTTTTGATACTGGCAAGGCATTGTTTCAAACGCCGCGATTTCGCTTGAACAGCATCCAGAAATCCGGGTTCCGTCACGACATCGATGACAGCACTTGCGACCGACATAGCGAGCGGATTGCCGCCGAACGTCGAGCCGTGTGTGCCGGGCGTCATACCTTTGGCCGCCTCTGCAGTCGCCAAAATTGCGCCCACCGGGAAGCCGCCGCCCAAGCCTTTTGCGACAGCCATGACGTCTGGCGTTATTCCGGCCCACTCATGGGCAAACAGTTTGCCCGTGCGCCCCACGCCGCATTGGACTTCGTCAAAGATCAGCAGCAATCCATGCTGGCCGCAGAGATCGCGAATGCCTTTGAGGCATTGCGGCGGCACCACGCGCACGCCTCCCTCGCCCTGAATGGGCTCAATCATGATGGCGGCCGTCTCAGATCCGATCGCTGCCATCAGCGCATCGTGATTGCCGAACTCCACGTGATCGAAACCGCCAGCCTCCGGACCGAAGCCTTCGAGGTATTTCTCGTTGCCGCCCGCCGCCAATGTTGCAAGCGTGCGTCCGTGAAATGCGCCCTTGAAAGTAATAATGCGATTGCGCTCAGGCCGGCCCGAAACGAAGTGATAACGGCGTGCAATCTTGATTGCGCCTTCGCAGGCTTCCGCACCCGAATTACAGAAGAACACGCGCTCGGCAAACGTCAGCTGGCACAAACGCCGGGCCAGAACTTCCTGTCCTTCAACCCGGTACAAATTTGACGTGTGCCAAAGCTTTGCAGCCTGGTCGGTCAGCGTTTTGACAAGGCTGGGATGGGCGTGTCCAAGTGAATTGACCGCGACGCCGGACCCGAAATCCAGATAGCGCTCGCCTGAAGTTGTATAGAGCCAAGAACCCTCTCCGCGCGCGAACACCAGATCCTGACGAGCATAAGTGCTCATCACGGCGCTAGACGGCAGATCATTTTCAGGCGCGGCTGAAGCAGTAGCCCCAGGCGCCCCTTTTGACGCTGACATGGCAGCACCAATCCTCGCGCAGAAAATCAAAAAAGCCGCCAATCCTGGCGGCCTTTGCAAGTTCTGAATACGCGCACACCGGCGAACTGTCAATAAATGCTGGCGAACTTGGCACACCCCGCACACACCCGGCGGCGATTCGTCCGGCGCCCCAATCAATCGTTGAGAACTTGCAATGGAACCGCAAGTGCCTTGCCTTTAGGCCCAAGACGAATCGTTCTGTTGCGGATACGCCACTTCTCCCTGTCAACGGCCGCGCTTTTGCCACGCTTAGCTTGTAGACGGGAGTCAGCATGTTGTAACTTGCGCTCACTGGGCCACGACATGTGGCGGCTTGTTGGCCGTCGTTGTCACCGTACTGATAAGTGCCACTGCACTTGTAAGTGCATTGGTCCAATCGTGCCATGAACCGCCCTTTCGGCGGGCTCGCGTATGCTGCGGCACGAAGTTCTGCGTTTCCATCGAGTTCTTGCGTCTATCACCCGGCCGGGATTGCCGTCCCTTGTCTGCGCACCCTTACGCGCATCCAGAGGACTGTCACGGCCGACTAAGCGGACACCGGGGGGTGCACCGCCGCACGCGCGGCTCGACAGGGAGCGACTGGAACATGTCTTGGACGGATGATCGCGTCGATCTTTTGAAGAAACTCTGGGGCGAAGGCCTGAGCGCAAGCCAGATCGCCGGACGCCTCGGCAGC
>JANOKW010000149.1:0-11396 GCA_031419475.1 Hyphomicrobium sp.
CTGGCGCTCGTTTGGTGTATGAGATTGCGCGTCACGGCGCGCGCCAAAGGGCACATCAAACATATTGGCGGATACCTGCGCGAGCGTGACGCGCGCGCAGGTGAGCGCGTTCTCGCGAGCATTCTCGATACCCTGACGGACCTCCAGCGCTTTGCATTTCTAGGTCGCGAAGGGATTGTCGAGGGCACGCGCGAAAGGAGGCTGCCGGGGTACCCCTATGTGGTTGTCTACCGGGTTGACATCGATATGAAGCGCGGGGACAGCCGATGCTTGAGCGGGATAGAAACAGAACATAAGTGTCCCACCGGCATAGACCGCTCGTACAACACATTGATTTTACTAATGAAATTCACTAAATGGCGCCCCGTAGGGGACTCGAACCCCTGTTATCCACGTGAGAGGCGGACGTCCTGGGCCACTAGACGAACGGGGCTGATCACGGTGCCCCAGCTATAGGGGAGTGCGGGGCATAAGGAAAGAGGGCGCATGGGGGCAATAGGCAATAAACAAATTGTATGCCCGAGTGCCTCCAACAGCCAATTGCCAGAAGCCCACCGCCCCACTTTCAATCCCTGGGCAGGGGCTCCTGCGGTTTGACATCGGCAATGCGCTTTCCAGTATCGAGATCGATGACGGCGATACCGGTGCCGCTTGGACCTTCATAGTGGACCGCGAGGCGATTGCCCGAAATCGAAGTGGAGACGACGCGTGCGCCTTTAGGCAATTCCAACCCAATGTCACTTGTTCCCGGCAGAGCTGCGGCTGTCGTGGAGGCTCCCGCTGCAGCGGCACGTTCTTTGGATAGACCCATCATTTTCCACGCAATGCCGCCGAGACCAGCGAAAATCAGGAAGCCGAGTGTCGCGACCAGGATCTTAAGGTTGCGCTGCAGGCGCAATTCGCGCATGAGAACCTCATCCTTGGAGCCCGGCGAGGGCCCGCGAGCATCGATGATGCCGCGTTCGTCCGGCGCGCTCGTCATTTGACTTCTCCCTGGAATTGCCTTGAAACCGTCACTCAAAAAAAGTCTCAAACATTTTGTCCGTGCCCAACGCAAACCAACTAACCCGCGTCAACTCTGTAGAGGTGCAGCCGGACGACACCGGTCAACGCCTCGATCGCTGGCTCGCGGGCCGGCTCGCTGGTCCCCATCCTGAACTCAGCCGCGCGCGCGTGCAGGCCTTGATCCGCGACGGCCAAGTCAGCAACGGCGCAGTGACCATAAGAGAGGCGAACCACAGGGTCAAACCCGGGGAAATTTATTCGCTTAGCGTGCCGGACGCAGAGCACGGCGATGTGGTCGCCGAGCAGATTGCGCTCCAAGTCGTCTACGAAGATGACGCGGTCATTGTCATCGACAAGCCACCGGGAATGGTCGTGCATCCGGCAGCGGGGCATGCGTCCGGTACGCTTGTGAATGCGCTATTGGCACATTGCGGAGAGAGCTTATCAGGGATCGGCGGCGTCAAACGTCCTGGCATCGTACATCGCCTGGACAAAGATACGTCGGGTCTGCTCGTCGTCGCCAAGTCCGACGTCGCGCACAAGAGTTTGAGCGAGCAGTTCAAGAGTCATGGGGCAGACGGGCGCTTGCGGCGTGTTTATCGCGCCCTTGTGTGGGGTGCTCTGGATCGCCCTGCGGGGACGATCGATGTGCCGCTGACGCGGAGTTCTGCGAACCGCAAGAAAATCAGCGTTACGCGGAGTTCGATCGGCCGGCACGCGGTCACGCACTATCGCGTCATCGAGACGTTCGACGGCGCGGACAGGAAGGACGTCGTCTCGCTTTTGGAACTGCAGCTGGAGACGGGGCGCACGCATCAGATTCGTGTGCACCTGGCGCATATCGGCCATCCGGTTTTGGGAGATCAAGTCTACGGCACAGGTTTCAAAACTCAGGTGTCGCTGTTAACGCAACGAGCCAAAGAGGCGCTTGAAGCGCTCGGCCGCCAAGCGCTACATGCCGCTGAGCTTGACTTCGAGCACCCGGCAAGCTCACAACAGATGGCCTTTGCGTGCGAAATACCTCTTGATATTCAATCTGTTGTTGATGCGCTCCGAGCGCCCGTTTTGGTCCCCAAAAAAACCCGTACCAGAAAAAGAGCGGCGGTCGCCAAGAAGGCCAAGACGGCGCAATAGTCACCGGGGACTGTGGTCACGCATCAGTGATCGCGCAGATAAACGCCGGCGACCAGAGCAGGGGGTGTAATCGTGCTGCTCACACTTATGTTATGTGCGCCGGAACAACAGGGGCGTCCTTATCGTTAAGGGCGTAAGGGTTTCGCTAACGGAGGGCCGCCTGAACCGGAAACGGAAGAAGGGTGGCGGAAAACGAAAATGGCTAGCAGATCACTTCCGACTATTGCCGGTGGATCGCTCGGTCTGTCGCGCTACTTGGACGACATTCGCAAATTCCCCATGCTGGAGCCGGGCGAGGAATTCATGCTCGCCAAGCGTTGGCAGCAACATGAAGACAAGGTCGCGGCTGAAAAGCTGGTGACGTCGCATTTGCGTCTCGTCGCCAAGATCGCCATGGGTTATCGCGGCTACGGATTGCCGATCGGCGAAGTCGTGTCCGAAGGCAACGTCGGTTTGATGCAGGCCGTGAAGCGTTTTGAGCCTGACAAAGGGTTCCGCTTGGCGACGTATGCCATGTGGTGGATCCGCGCCTCTATCCAGGAATACATTTTGCGCTCGTGGAGCCTCGTCAAGATGGGGACTACTGCCGCGCAGAAGAAGCTGTTCTTCAACCTTCGGCGCACCAAGAGCCAACTGCAAGCGCTGGAAGAGGGCGATCTGAAGCCGGAGCACGTCAAGAAGATTGCGACCAAACTCGGCGTTACCGAGCAGGAAGTGATCAGCATGAATCGCCGCCTCGGTGGCGACGCTTCGCTCAATGCTCCTGTTCGCGCCGATTCGGAAACTGGCGAATGGCAGGATTGGCTGGTGGATGAAACACCCAGTCAGGAAGAGTGTCTGGTCGAGAATGACGAGTTGAGCAGGCGCCGGTCATATTTATCGAATGCGATGTTGGTTTTGAACGACCGGGAGCGGCAGGTGTTTGAAGCGCGGCGTCTGCGCGAGGAGCCGGTGACGCTGGAAGAGTTGTCGGCCGAGTTTGGCGTCTCGCGTGAGCGCATTCGCCAGATCGAGGTTCGGGCCTTCGAAAAAGTGCAAAAAGCCGTGCAGTCTTCCGCGCGCACAGCGGAATCGCCAGCTCACTAAAGGTGTTTCCGTTGACGGCACGGGCCGTTAAAGCTAGCCACAGGTGAAGGCGTTGCGCCATCCGCAGCGCCTTCTTCATTTGTGGACCAAGACATGCGCCGCCGCTTCGCACTCGTGTTCAATCAAAGCGCTGGCGCTGGCCGTCCGCGCAAGCTTGATCGCGTCGTCGCGCAATTGGAACAGCAGGGCGCGCACGTCACCGCAATTCAAACCTCGAGCGCGGCCGACGCGTCACAGAAAGTTGCGGCAGCAGCGCTCGGCGGGAATTTTGATGCTGTCATCGCCGCCGGTGGCGACGGCACCATCCGCGCGGTGGCGGCAGGTGCTGCCGGAACGAACATGCCTGTTGGCATTGTTCCACTCGGCACCGGCAACGTTATGCGTCATGAGATCGGGCTTTCAACGCGTGCGCGTGTCATCGCTCAAACTCTGCTCGAAGGACCAGATATCGCAGTGCGGGGAGGCCTCGTGAACGGCGCGCCGTTTTTCTTGATGGCGGGCGCTGGGTTTGATGGCCGGATCGTTGCACTTCTGAACCAAAACTCAAAACGCTTGTTCGGCCGTCTCGCCTATGCCGCCCCCGTACTGAAAACGCTTGGTGCCGGGGTCTTCGATCTCGAGGTTGATGGCGTCCCCTACAGTGCAAGCTGGGTCATCGTTACGAACGCAGCGCATTACGGTGGATCGTTTCTTTTGACACGGGACACACAACTCGGCGCGGGGCAGCTGGTGGCAGTGATTGTGACGGGTACAAAGCGGCGCGATCTGATGGCTGCTTCAATGGCGCTCGCGTTGGGAAGGCTTGCCCGTTCTGAGACGCGGCCGCAGGGTATCCTCTCAATTCCTTGCAATCGCGTGCGCATTACCTCTGACTTCACGGTGTCTGTCGAAGTCGATGGCGACGAAGCGGGCACGACGCCGGTCGAGATCTCGTCTGAAGGCCCGGTCGTGCGCTTGATCGTGCCTCCCGCTTATGTTGCTGATCTTACAAATCGTCACACGAATCGCTTACCATCGCTCTTGTGAGGCGTTGAAGTTCTCTCGGTTCCGTGAGGAATTAAAGGGTACTACAACATTGTGCGGGCGTCAGAGCGAGAGCCTGGGGTCGTATGCCCTTTTCTACTCTGAATCAGGTTCGATTGAACCTGCAGACGGCTACAAGCGGCGCGTGGCAGCGACGGATAGGGCTGCCCGAGGGAGCGCTGTTTCGGCCCAGGCCTGGCGAACTCACGCCCCTGTCCGATCACCTTCCGCAAACTCAATCCGTGCGCACATCGTTCGTGCCGGCCAGCGAGCCCGTGTGCTGGCCGATCTCACGCATTTTGCCACGGTTGGAAAATCCGGTCTCAGACGGCCGGTGTGCGGTCATTTGGAAGACGGAGTGCCTCATGCAGAAGCGCTTTCCCCGTTTAACCCCATCCACGCTTTCGACCAGTCCAGTGATCGGGCAAGGCCCGGCACGGGAGCCTCGCTGGTTGTTTCTTCTCCCCTGGCAGCAACATATCAAATATCCCCCGTGTAGGACGTGACTGACGCAGCGCCGGGTTCTGTTTGAGTTTCTCCGGCGACAAGAATACGAAAAAGGCCAGCTCACACGCTGGACTTTTTTGTCTGCGGAGGTCCGGTTTACAAATGTCTTACATCGGCATGTGGGCGATTTGATTGCCGAAGTAGTTGTCGATTGCCGAAACGATCGAGTCCGCGACCTTCTCACGCCACGCGCCGGACTTGAGATTGTTGGCGTCCTGCTGGTTCGATACGTAGGCAAGTTCGATCAGAACCGATGGAAACTGCGCCGTCTTCAAGACGCGGAAGGCAGCCTGTTGATCAGGCTCCTGGCGCATCGTGGTGCTGTCGCTCATGTTGTCGATGACGGTTTTTGCGAACACGTCGCTGCGCTCTTGCGTGCGTTCGACGTCGCGTTCGGCAAGTTCCGCGAGGATTCCGGTGACGGCCGACGTATCGCCTTCAACGCGCTTGACGGCTGTGAGTTCGTTCGACGACAAAACCTTTTCGGCCGAGCGCCGTGAGGACGAACGCCTCAGATCTTTGGCGACCCCGTCGCGGAGCGTAAAGATGGTGGCGCCGCGCGCGCGTTTTCCTGCGTAGTCGGCGTGAATGGCAATAAAGAGATTGGCGCTGTTGCGTTCGCCGTAGGCTAGGCGCTCATCCAGTTCGACGAAGATATCCTTGTCGCGCGTCATCAGGACTTTGTAGCGCCCTGTTTGTTCGAGCAGTTCACGCAATACGTGGCTGAATGACAAAACAACGTTCTTTTCAACCGTGCCGAACTTGGTAGCGCCCGAATCCATACCGCCGTGGCCGGGGTCCAGCACGATGACGGGCTTGAACGCTTTTGCTGCGCGCGCACGCGGGCTTTGGGCTGGCTTTGGCAGCGGAGGCTGAAGTCCTGCAGCGCCAAGGCCGAGCGGTTGCTTCAAACCCTTTTTGTTGCGCCGGATTGCTGCGTCGGCCGGCAGGATATCGAGTGCAAGTCTCACATGTCCGTCGGCGGTTTTTTCGATTTTTGAGCTATCGACCACGACGGGTTGGGTGACGTCAATGACGACTCGGGTTTTGCCAGGCGCTGCAAGACCACCACGGAATGACTTGACGAGACCGACGGTGTCGCCGTCTTTCATGTCTGGAAGCTGCAACTTAACGTCGGGGAATTCGATAACCACGCGATTGGGGTTGGCGAGCGCGAAAATCTGGTACTCGACTTTGCGGTCCAGGCCGATGACAAAGCGCGTGCCCGGTGATTGAGCCGCTACAGCCTTAGCGGCCGCAGGAGAAACATCCGCGTGTTCTGCGGCCAGCTCTGTGCGTGGAGCGACATCGGCGGCCACCCGCCGATCTTCGGCAGCGCACGCCAAGGAATAGCTTGCCGCCATGACAGCTACGCCTGCGCGCCAACCAGCTCGCCAAAAAAATGAACTCATCACCTATAAATCCCCGTCGCCACGCACCCCCCGTTAAAAGGATGCGGGACAGAACCGATGTGCCCGGCGAAGATGGCAATTTCACGGATCTCGCCGGACCTTGTTAAGGTTATTGTCCGGTTACCGTTAAGGCCGCCTTAACGATTGCTGGCCCGGCGTCCGTTTTGAGAGTGATTCGAGGACATTTCTGAGGCAGCGCGAACGAGATCGTTCTGCTGTGGCTGGTTGTTATCAAGCCGGTTTAAGCCAGCGGGTCAGTGCCGCCTCATCGCATTCGCGGGCATCGACCCAGCGGCCTTCGCCCGTGACCCCTGTTTCTTTCTTCCAGAACGGGGCCCGGGTCTTGAGGTAGTCCATTAGAAATTCGCAAGCCGCGAAGGCGTCGCTGCGGTGCGCAGCGCAAGTGATGACGAGGACGATGTTCTCGCCGGGCTGCAATGGGCCGATGCGGTGCACGATGCGGCTGGCCGACAAGTGGAAGCGCATCACAGCCTCTTGTTCTATGTCCGAGAGTTCGGCTTCTGTCATGCCGGGATAATGTTCGAGCGTCATCGACTGAAGCTTGTTGCCGTGCGCTTCGCCACGTACTTTGCCGATGAACGTCGCAACCGCACCGATGCCGGTGTTGCCAAGCGTTAGGGCATTAATCTCCGCTGAGATGTCGAAGTCTTTTTCCTCAACGCTGACGCTCATGACGGTTCAGCCTCCCGTCACAGGAGGGAAAAACGCGATCTCGCGGGCGCCGGAGATTTTTGCGTCCGATTTCACATGCGTCATGTCGATGGCGGCGCGCACGGTGCCGGGAGAAGCAAATGCGGCCTCATATTCGGGCCCGCGCGAGCGCAGCCATGTGACGAGATCGCTGATCGTCAGAATGCCAGGTCCGATCTCAACTGTCTCCTCGCTGCGGCCGGTCTTTTCGCGCAACCAGGCGAAATAACGAATGGAAACCTGCCGCGTGGGGTTACCTGATGCTGTCATGTCTTTCACTGCTCGATTGCGTGGCGGATCGCGGCTTTGAGATAATCGTATCCGGTAAATAGGGTCAGAACTGCCGAAATCCAGAGAATTAAGATGCCAACCTCGGTAACATCAGGCAAAATCGGTTCGACTGCCGGGCCGGCCAACAGCATCGCGAGTGCCACAAGCTGAAATGTCGTCTTCCATTTGGCGAGTTGTGTGACGTGAATTTTGACATTCAACTCGGCCAGGAATTCGCGCAGGCCCGAAACCAAAATCTCGCGCGACAGGATGATCACCGCTGCCAGGATCGACCAGCCGCCGATCGTTTGATCGTAGACCAGCATGAGCAGCGTGGCGCCAACGAGCAGTTTGTCAGCGATGGGATCGAGCATGCGGCCGAGGGCTGATTGTTGTTCCCAAATGCGCGCAAGGTAGCCATCCAGCCAGTCAGTGAGACCAGCCACAACGAAGATCGCAAACGCGGTCCAGCGCGCGGTATTGCTGGTCGAGAAAAACAGAAATGCAACAAGCACCGGCACGGCGGCAATGCGGCCGTAAGTCAGGATATTCGGCAGATTGGTCAGGATAGGGCGGCGCACGACTTGGTCCATGGCTTTGGCTTATCATTGCGACAGGCGCCGTCAATGGGCCCCCGTACGGGAACCTGAAAGGGGCGCCTCACTTGGTTCACAGGTCGGCGGTCATGATGCCGCTTGGACGACCTCCAGCCCCCTTGGCAGTTCAATGTTTGCGGCACGCAAGGCGTCAAATGCTGCGATTCTGAGGTCTGACTGCACATTAAGGCCCTTGTTGATGTCGGAGAGCAGCACGCGCAGCGAAAACTCCGTTGACGTCGATGTGTAGCCCTCGAAGACGGCGAGCGGGGCCGGTTCGCGCAGAACGTCGGGGTGACGGCGTGCGCACTCGTTGAGAAGGGCGATGACGCGGCGCGGATCGACATTTGCGCCCGCGTTGAATTTCAGGACAACGCGCCCCATCGCGTTGCGATGCGTCCAGTTCAGAACACGGCTCGTGATGAGTTCGGAATTGGGCACGATCAGGCTCGCGCGGTCGAACGTCTCGATCTCGGTCGAGCGCACGGAAATCCGTTTCACGTTGCCCTGCTGGTCGCCGACGACGACCCAGTCGCCAACCTTGATTGGGCGCTCGATGAGGAGGATGAGGCCTGAAACGAAGTTGTTGACGATTGATTGCAGGCCAAAACCGATGCCGACCGAAAGTGCACCGGCGACAATGGCGAGGCTCGTGATGTCGAACCCGGCGTACGAGATGGCGACGATGGCGGCGAGTGCGATCCCCGCGTAGCCAATTGCCGTGTCGATCGAGTGGGCGATGCCTGCATCCATGCGCGGCTGGGTCAAAACGTTTTCACGCAGGCGGCGTTGAATAAGCCGCGTGACGAAGAGGAGCGCGGTGAAAATCAGAATGCCGATGAGGATGCGGACGATTGAGATGCGGAACTGCCCGATCTCGAAGCCGAACAGGGCCGATTTCAGCCAATCACGAATATCGGCGCTGGAAAAACCCCACTGAAGCAAAAGAAGCGGCAGCGCGACAATCCCAACCGCGATGGTCAAGGCAGCCTCTGTGAGCCAAGCAAGCTGCTGACGGCGCGGCTCATCAAAGCCGAACGTTTCTTCCAGCATGAGGCTGACGGCATGGCGGTTCTTGCCGCTTTCGCGTGTGAAGGCGCGGATGGCCAGGTAAAGCAGAATGGCGACGAGTGCCACAACGCCGGTCATGACGATCTGCTGGGCTGCAAAACGCGCAAGCGCCACATAACCGAGGAGACAGGCAACGACGATGCCGGCGGCCGCAATCCACAGCGGGATTTTGAGCCAGCGCGGTTTGTCGCGGGGATAAGGATATTCGTGCCGTTCTCCGTAGGGTTCGAATGGTGTCAGCAACAATCCGGCCAGTACGCCGACAAAAGCCAATGATGTTGCAAGCGATTGGACGACGCTCATCGATAGCGGGAAATACAGGATCTGGACGACACTCGAGAAGAAGATATCGGCCGAATAGATGCCGGCCAAAATCTTTAATAAGCGGCAGATGCGGCGCGCGGCACGATCAGATAGCGGCACGATGCGCCGGTTGGGGTCGGACGGCGCGAATACAGCCGATAGAAGGGCCGCGACGGCCGCGAATATAAGCACTGAGCGAAGCAGTGCCGCACCAACTGGGGCCGCCGTTGGATAGTAAAGAAGGCCCAGATAGTCGAGCCCGGCATAGGCCGCTAGAATTGTTGCGATCGCCGGAACTGCGCGTACCGGGCCTATCCAGGAGGCTGCTGCCGCGCGTTCAAAAAAGGTAGGCGAGACGCCCCCGAGCGGCGCGCGATAGCGCGTGATCCAGCGGGCTATAATTTTGAGCAGAAAATACAAAAGTGCCGCCGCACCAGCGAGTAGCGTGAGACGATAACTTTCCTTGCTGGCTGACGAAAACCAGTCGGTGGCATTGTAGTTGAGGCGCCACGAAACAGACGGAGAATCGCGCGCGAGATCGCTCCATAGTGCAGGAAAGAGCGGGCTCGACATCCGTTCGGTAAGACTTCGAACGAACAACTGCAGGCGCAAGTCTGTGATTTTCTCGATCGCCTGCCGCGCGCGCCACCACGTAACTTCCAGCGTTTTGATGGCGCCCGAGATTTCGCGCGCCTCGGCGTCAAGGCGGCCGCGTTCGGCGGTTACGGTGGCAGCTTCCGGGGGGACACCCTTTTCCGGGGGGGCGCCGATCTTCTTGATCTGGTTTTCGACGTCGGCGAGGCGCGGGCGCAACCCGTCGGCAGTGCGCGTTGTCTGGGCAATGACGCCATCGATATCGTCGCGCAATCGCCCGAGATCGGTATCGACGGTGGTGATGGCGGTCAGCGTTTTTTCAGCTCCCTCCATTGTGCCAACGACGATTGCAATCGTGCTGTTGACTTCTGGGGGGAGGACGGCGGCTCGGGCGGGTTGCGCTTCGGCGGCCCCGGAAGTGGACGGTGCAGCTGTCGCCGATGCGGTGGGAGCGCCGGTGGTTGGAGCGGCGTCTTGAGCTGAGACCCCTGTTATGGCGGCCTCTAGAGCAAAGCAAAGGATAATCGCGGCTAGTCTCAATTGCAGCACGGAGCGCGGCCTCTTGTGGTTGGAAACATCAGAGAAACCCGATTGCCGTCCGACTATCATCAAAATAGGGCAGGGTGTGGCAACGGTCCCTTGCGCGAGGGCAACAGAGACAAGTGGGAGGCACCAAGGAGCACAATGGTAACCCCCTGTAAACCTTCGACGGAGACGCTGGCCCGGATATTCCCGGTGAATCGACGCGGGACATCTAATCGCGGTCATGGAAGAAGCTGTAGATCTTTTGCGCGATCTCGAATGAGATTCCTTCAACGGCTTTCAGATCTTCAACGCCCGCGCGCGAAACGGCCTTTGCCGAACCGAAATGATTCATAAGCGCGCGCCGGCGCGTGGGGCCAATGCCGCCAATCTCATCGAGCGGGTTAGCACCGAGCGCCTTTGATCTCTTGGCGCGGTGCGTGCCGATGGCGAAGCGATGAGCTTCGTCGCGCAGCCGTTGCACGAAATATAAAACAGGGTCTTTGGGCTCCAGCATCATCGGCCGGTCACGGCCGGGTATGTGGAAATGTTCGCGCCCCGCGTCGCGGTCTGGTCCTTTGGCGACGCCGATGAGGGCAATGTCCTCAATGCCGAGTTCGGCGAGCACATCACGGGCAATCGATAACTGGCCGAGACCGCCGTCGATGAGCACGAGATCTGGGCGGCTCGTCACGCCGGGTTCCACGCCCTCTTCAATTGGCGGGGAGAACGTGGCAACCTGCTCCAGTGCATCTGCCGCTGCGAGCCGTTTGAAGCGCCGGGTCAGGACTTCACGCATCATGGCGTAATCGTCGCCGGGCGTAAGGTCTGTCGATTTGATGTTGAACTTGCGATATTGGCCTTTGACGAAGCCTTCGGGCCCGGCAACGACCATGACGCCAACGGCATTGGTGCCGGAGATGTGGCTGTTGTCGTAGATTTCGATACGGCGCGGAATGTCCGGCAGTGAAAAGCGCTCGGCTAGGCCTTCGAGTAAGCGCGTTTGCGACGAGCTTTCGGCGAGCTTCCGGCCAAGTGCTTCGCGCGCATTCGAGAGTGCATGATCGACGAGCGTTGATTTGGTGCCGCGTTCTGGTACGCGAATATCAACTTTTCGCCCGCCTTTGATGGTGAGGGCTTCTGCCAACAGTTCACGGCTCGG
>JANOKW010000150.1:0-2464 GCA_031419475.1 Hyphomicrobium sp.
TATTGCCGTTCGCCGCCAGCGCCTCAAGGGCGTTACGGTCCTTGCGCGAAAGCGCGATTTCGTGTGTCGTGCGTGCCATGCAAACGTTGAATCATATTCGCGGCATGCGCAGATTCAAATGTTTGTGACATAACACTAGGACCAATGCGCCGCCCGCACCCAAAACGCAGATTGTTGTCGAAGAAATCGCCAAAGGCCTCAAGTTTCCTTGGGGAATGCAATTCCTGCCCGATGGACGAATCCTTGTGACCGAGCGCGGCGGCACCCTGCGGCTCGTCGCCAAAGACGGAAAAATTTCAAAACCAGTCGAGGGCTTGCCGCACGTCGTCAACAAGGGCCAGGGCGGGCTGCTCGATGTTCTTTTGAGCCAGGATTTCGCAACGTCTGGCACAATCTTTTTTCCTATGCGGAACCGCGCGGCGGCTTCAGCAACGGCACGTCGGTCGTTCGCGCGAAACTCGTTGTCGAGGGTGAAGCCGGCCGCATCGAAGATGGCGAGGTCATCTTTCGTCAGGAGCCACCAGCGCGCAGTTTTTATCATTTTGGCTCGCGGCTCGTCTGGGACAAGACGGGCGCACTCTTCGTCACGCTCGGCGAACGCGCGGATCTGAGCGATGGCGCGCAAGATCTCACCAATCACCTCGGCAAGATTATTCGCATCAAACCCGATGGCAGCTTGCCGGAGGACAACCCGTTCTACGCGCAAAACAGCAAGCTCAACGACATCTGGAGTTACGGCCACCGCAACGTGCAAGGCGCGGCGCTCGATTTCGAGACAGGCCAGCTTTGGACCACAGAACACGGACCCAAGGGGGGCGACGAACTCAATCAGCCGCAAGCGGGCAAGAATTACGGCTGGCCGGTCATCACCTATGGCATCGACTATTCGGGCGAGAAAATCGGCGAAGGCATGAAAGCCAAGGACGGCATGGAGCAGCCGGTTTACTACTGGAAGCCTTCGATCGGCACGTCAGGCCTCGCGTTCTATTCGGGTGATTTATTCAAAGGCTGGAAGGGCAATCTCTTGGCTGGCGGACTGTCTGGCATGACTCTCGAGCGGCTTGTACTTGAAGGCGGCAAAGTCGTTGCCGTCGAACACCTCTTGAAAGAGCGCAAAGAACGCATCCGCGATGTGCGTGTCGGACCAGATGGCGGGGTGTATGTGTTGACGGATGATGCCGAGGGGAAGGCGCTGAGATTGACCCCAAAACCGTGAGGACGCATGCCCGTGCCAAACCATCATCGTGCATATGACCGTGCGCTTCTGTTCCGGATTGCTTTTGCCCGGCGGCGGCCTTGTTACTGTTACGGCTGCATTTGCCTGACACCCGACGAGCGGGCCTATGAACGGCGCGTGTTGTCAATTGCTCGGGCGTGGGGGCGGATGTTGATAGCGGAGCATCGGACGAGTGGTTAACAATGCAGAATGATCGTTTCACTGAGAGCCGGTAATTCTACAATCCCAAATCACTGGACCTGACATCCTAGCTGCCTTACAACCTGTCATCATAGGGGTCATGGCAAGGGGGAATACCCCCAGGGCTCCTTGGCAACATATTGATAAATATTGTTATTTACAGCTAAACTGTCATTTCGCAACCGGTCCTTTATCATGTCATCCTACCTGACTGGGATAGTGTCGTGAGTCGCAAAGCCAAGACGACAAAAAGCAAGCGGGAATCGGACTTCGATGGGGGCGAATCTACGTCGGCGATGATGCCGGCTGTGATCTCAGAAGATTCAAAATATCGCGGCGAACTCGACGAAAAAGTACTGGAACTCACGCAAAAATCGTTGAAGTTCAAAGCCAGTCTTCCTACTGCCATCGTTGAGCCACTCGCATCGCTTGTCCGCACGATGAACTGCTATTATTCCAACCTAATTGAGGGCGGGAATACCAAACCGATTGACATCGAGCGAGCGCTGCACGGCGACTATAGCGAAGATCCGCAGAAGCGCGATCTTCAGTTGGAAGCTAAAGCCCACGTAAGCGTCCAGGCCTGGATCGATAAAGGGGGCGTGGCTGGCAGGTCAATGACAGTTTCCGGACTGCTAGAAATTCATCGGCGGTTTTTCGAGCAGGTGCCCGAAGAGCTTCGTTGGACCAAAGCAGACAAAAAAGGTCATCGCGAAAAAGTCGTGCCAGGTGCGATACGCAATTGCAGTGTGGAAGTTGGGCGGCACGTCCCGCCGAGCGCTGGCGCTGTTCCTAGATTCTTGACGGAATACGAGAGAAGTTACGCAAAACTCGGCCCCGCCGCCGCGATGCGAGCAACGGCCGCAGCGCACCATCGCCTGCTTTGGATTCACCCATTTGTAGACGGAAATGGCCGCGTCGCACGCCTCGTCTCACATGCTGTCATGCTCGAAGCCCTTGATACCGGCGCCCTGTGGTCGATCTCGCGCGGCTTAGCCAGAAAGGTCGATAGTTACAAATCGCTACTCGCTGCATGTGACCTGAAAC
>JANOKW010000151.1:0-7732 GCA_031419475.1 Hyphomicrobium sp.
GTTTGAAGTGGCGTAGAACAGTACGTTATCCGGGCGCCCTTCGATGCCGCCTTCGAGCACGGCTTTAAGAGATTTGTAGCTCGTGTCGTCCTTGTCGAAGGAGAGGTCGTCGCAAAAGACGATGAAGCGGTGCGGACTGGCCTTGAGATGCGCGAGGCACGCGGGAAGAGATGAGATATCCTCGCGGTGAATCTCGATGAGCTTTAATGCTGGCGCTCCTCCCTCTCCCCGTCCACGCGGAGCGTGGCTTTGCCACGACGGGGAGAGGGCTGGGGTGAGGGGGTGGTCTCGCGAAGCATGCGGGGGTTTGCGAAAAGCGACCGCCCCCTCACCGGCGCTCCGCGCCTGCCTCTCCCCAAGGGGAGAGGCGAAGCCTGCCACCTCCGCATGTGCCGCCTTGACCAGGCTGGATTTGCCCATCCCGCGCGCGCCCCACAGCAGCGCGTTATTGGCGGGAAGGCCCTTGGCAAAGCGGCGGGTGTTTTCAAGAAGCGTCTCAGCTGTCCGGTCGATGCCTTTGAGGAGGCCGAGGGGCACACGGTTGACCTGGGGCACGGGCACGAATCTGCCCCCATCAGCCATCCAAACGAACGCCTGGACAGCGCTAAAATCGGGAGCGGCTGCCTCGGGCGGACTGAGGCGTTCGAGCGCGGCAGCTATGCGTTCGAGCAAAGAGGCGTCATATTCGGTGGTGGTCATGAAGGATTCCAAAGGGCTCTAATGGCTTGTCTAATCGGGTCGCGGGCTCATGCCAACGGCCGATTGCCGCTGGATCGGCGCACGAGGGCCTCTTATGTTGCAATCGGGGTGCCGGACACTATAGTCGCGCCGAATTCGGCCGCTTGCTCCGGACCACCGGTTCCGGGAGAGAGCTGCTGTTTGCATACAGACTTTGACATCACGGCTTTGGCATACCCATCTTGAGGACGTAACACCCCATGTTCATCACTCCGGCATTGGCCCAGACGGGCAACCCGGCTGCCGACATGAGCTTCCCGCTCATGATGCTCCTGCTGCTTGGCATTTTCTACTTTCTCGTGTTGCGCCCGCAATCCAAACGCGCCGAAGAGCAGCGCGCAAGGCTGAACGCCGTGCGCCGGGGAGACACGGTTGTGACTTCAGGCGGCATGGTCGGGCGCGTGACCAAAGTGACCGATACGAGCGACGAGATCGAAGTCGAGCTCGCCGACAATCTCAAAATACGCGTGATCAAAAGCACTTTGCTTGATGTGCGCGTCAAGGGCGAGCCGGTGAAGGACGCCTGAGGA
The DNA here is from genome assembly GCA_031419475.1 of Hyphomicrobium sp. Classification (GTDB taxonomy): domain Bacteria; phylum Pseudomonadota; class Alphaproteobacteria; order Rhizobiales; family Hyphomicrobiaceae; genus Hyphomicrobium_B. The sequence goes on from JANOKW010000151.1 coordinate 1,269, forward strand.
CATTCGGTCGGGCATACGAGCCGTGCCACCGCCTCTGAAGAATTCCACGAACTCAGTTGAACGAGAAGAATACACAATATGCTATATTTCTCGCGTTGGAAGATCATCGCCATTGTTGCGACCGTGCTCGCGGGGTTGATCTTTTCGCTTCCCAATTTTGTGTCCAAGGAAACGCTGGCGTCGTGGCCATCGTTCATGCCGACACAACAGCTGCCGCTTGGTCTTGATCTTAGAGGCGGCGCGCATCTTCTGCTGGCCATGGACCCCGAAGAGATCAAGAAAGACTGGCTTACGAGTTTGCGCGATGCGGCGCGGAAAACTCTGCGCGATTCCAAGATTGGATATTCTGGCCTCGGCGTGCAGGGCCCTTCCTTGCAAATCAAGCTGTCAAAGCCTGAGGATAAGGACACGGCGCTTAAGGAGTTGCGCAAGCTCATCCAGCCGGTCGGCAACGCCATTCTTGGAAGTGGCGCCAACGATATCGACGTCACGGAAGGCACTGAGGCTGGCACAGTTTTTATCACGCCGACGGAGCAGGGCGTTCGCGAGCGGATCTCGCAGGCGTCTGCCTCGTCGATCGAGACGATCAATCGCCGCGTCAACAACCTCGGCACATCGGAATCGACCATCGTGCGCCAGGGTGCGGATCGCATTCTGATCCAGTTCCCAGGTTTGCAAGATACCAAGGAACTGAAGCGTCTGATTGGCGAAACGGCGAAGTTGACGTTTCATGAAGTTCACCCCTCGACTACCGCTGAAGATGCGAAGCTGACGTCCGCTCCCGCCGGTTTCAAAGTGTTTCCGGGCGACGCGTCTGAAGGCGGCGATCATCTGCTGCGCGATAGCCCGGTGGTGCAGGGCGAGGATTTGGCGGATGCTCAAGCTGGGTTCGATCAGCAGAACGGCCAGCCGGTGATCAACTTCCGCTTCAACCAGTCGGGCGCGCGCAAGTTCGGCGCGTTCACGAAGGAAAACGTCGGCCGCCCGTTCGCCATCGTACTCGACGGCAAAGTGCTCTCCGCTCCGGTTATCCGGGAAGCTATCCTCAGTGGCTCGGGGCAGATTTCGGGGAGCTATACAGTTGAGAGTGCCAGCACGCTGGCAGTGCAGCTGAAGTCCGGCGCGCTGCCAACGAAGCTCACGATTGTCGAAGAACGCACGGTTGGTCCTTCGCTCGGCGCGGACAGTGTTGATGCTGGACGCCGGGCCGGCATGATCGGTCTCGCAGCAACGGCCATTCTGACGACGCTCGCGTATGGTACGTTCGGCATTTATGCCGTCATAGGCCTGCTTGTTCACGGTCTGCTCATTCTGGCGCTGATGACGGCCATCGGCACGACGCTGACGCTGCCCGGTATCGCCGGTTTCGTGCTGACCATCGGCATGGCGGTTGACGCCAACGTTTTGATCTACGAGCGCATCCGCGAAGAATTGCGTGCCGGAAAGGGCACGATTGCGGCGATTGATGCCGGGTTCACGCGCGCCTTCGTCACGATCGCGGACAGCCAGCTGACGACGCTGGCGGCCGCGGTGATCATGTTCTGGCTCGGGTCCGGTCCCATCCGTGGCTTTGCCGTGACGCTGTCGCTCGGCATTTTGACATCGATCTTTGCGGCTGTGACGATTACGCGGCTGCTCGTGTCGCTCTGGCTGAAGAACGCCAAGGGCAATACCAAATCGCTTGAAGTCCCCATCTAAGGCAGGCTGAAAACACATGTTTCTTGTTCCCGACTTCAAAGGCTTCGACTTTTTTCCGCACGGCACGCGCATCGACTTCATGCGCTTCAAGGGGTTGTGCTTCGCCTTGTCGATTTTGGCCATGGCGATTTCGCTGGGATTGTTCTTCGTCAAAGGGTTGAACTATGGCGTCGATTTCAAGGGCGGCTCTCTGATCGAGGTGCAATCGAAATCGGGACCGGCCGATCTTGGTGCAATCCGTGAGAAACTTGGCGGTCTCGGACTTGGAGACGTGCAGATCCAGAGCTTTGGTGCGCCAGAGGACGTGTTGATCCGCGTCGAAGAACAGCCAGGCGGCGACGGCGCCCAGCAAGTGGCATTGAAGAAGGTCACGGACACGCTTGGAGACGGCTACACGCAGCGCCGCGTTGAAGTCGTGGGCCCTGCGGTCTCTAGCGAATTGCGCCGGACCGGCATCATCGCCGTGCTCGCCGCGATCCTCGCCATTATCACGTACGTTTGGTTCCGCTTCGAATGGCAATTCGCCGTCGGCACCGTCGTCGCGCTCGCGCACGACGTGCTCGTGACGGTGGGAATATTCTCGCTCTTCAATATGGAATTCGATCTTTCGATCGTCGCGGCGCTGCTGACCATTCTCGGCTACTCGGTCAACGACACGGTTGTCGTGTCGGACCGCATCCGGGAGAACTTGCGCAAGTTCAAGAAAATGGAGATCAACAATCTTCTTAATCTGTCGATCAACGAGACGCTGTCGCGGACGATCCTGACGGGCGTCACGACAATAGCGGTTTTGATTGCGCTCTACATTTTTGGCGGCGAAGTCATTCGCAATTTCACGTTCGCAATGCTGTTTGGCGTCGTCATCGGCACGTATTCTTCGATCTTCATCGCGGCGCCCATCCTCGACTATCTCGGCATCAAGCGCGAGACCGTTGTGGGCGTCGAGAAGGATGGCAAGACGGCGAAGGTTTAATCCGGCGCATCGGAACCGCCAATGGATCGATCATGACCGCGCCCGCCGCCCGCTACCCATATGAAGCAGCCGTCACCGCTTATGGTAATGGCGGCTTTCGCTTTGCAGACATGAGCCACAAGGGCTCGATCCTATGTTTGCCAACTGGCGTCTATGCGTGGGAACCTCAGTCCGTCGCGGAACTGGTCGCGAGCCATTTTGCGCGCGTGTTGCAGGATCTGAAACGCCCCGGCCTTCTGTTGCTTGGATCGGGCCCCGCGCAGGTTTATCCCCCGGTCGATGTCATTGCGGCTTTCATCGAGACGCGCATAAATCTCGAAGTAATGTCGACAGGGGCGGCCGTGCGCACCTACAACATCATGCTCGGCGAAAAGCGCATCGTCGCCGCCGCGCTTATTGCCGTCGCTTAGAAGTTGCCGAATTAAGCGGCCCACTTTTTGCGGAAATTTTTGCGGAGATTTGTGCGGAGTGCAGTTGCGTGTGATGCCGCCAAGCGCTGAAACGGGGATGGCGGACATCGTGCGCGCCGCCGCTAAGTCAGGCGAAGCGGACCGCTATCTGGCGGCGCTTCTGTCACCGCGCAAGGTTCGTGACGATTTGATTGCGCTTGCCGCTTACGTTGCTGAAATTCGCCGCATCGGAGACGAGGTGCGCGAGGGGCCGCTCGCGGAAATCAAACTGCAATGGTGGCGCGATGCGCTGGCGCGTTCTGTGGCGGGCGAGAAATCCGGCAACCCAGTAGCCGATCGGTTTGCGCGTGTTGTCTCATCGCACAATCTGGCGCACGCGAAGATCGAGGATTGGTTCGACGCGCGCGTGCACACATTCTATGCCGATCCGCCAGCGAGCGACGCGGCCTTGGCGCTCGAATTGAAATTGTTGGAAGGCATTCCGTTTGCGTTTGCTGCACGAATTCTCGGCCAGGCTGATGCAGACGAAAACGACGGCGTGATTGCAGACGCCGGCACTGCCTATGGTTTGGCGCGCCTCGGTCTCGATTATCCGCGCAGCCTAGCGCGAGGGCGCGCGCCGCTGCCGTTTTCTGCAACCTCATTGGACGCCAAAAATTATATCGGCCGTGAGGCGCGCGCCCGTCTTGCGCGTGTCAAGCCCGCATTCGCGCATGCCCCCCAGGCGCAAATGCTGGCACTTCTGCCGCTTGCCCTGGTAGAGCCCTATTTGCAGGCTTTGGAGAGGGATGATCACGATTTGACGCGCGATCTTGGCGACGTGATGCCCTTGTCGCGCGTTTGGCGCATTTGGCGCGCGCGTGCGACGGGCCGCATCTGAAGGTCGGATCAAAAAGAGATGACGCGGGGCCAAGAACGATGGTTGCACGAGTGCTTGCTTTTCGTTTCACAGTAGTGCTGCTCGCGCTTTGCGCTCATATTGCAGGCTTCAGCGTTCTGTCGCCCGCGCACGCTGGCCCGGTGATCAAGTGGCACGTCGAAAATCCCTTCAGGCTTTTCACCGATCCCGCCGACAGCGAAGTGCACCGGGCCACCTACCGCGCGCTGACACCCGAACAGAAACTGACGCCAATACTCTCATCCGAACAGGCGTTGCAGCTCCGCCATAACGAAGGCTGGGCTGCGACGATGGTTGGCAAGATGTGCTGGAACGGGACCGAGAACCGGTACCGCTGCGCCGAATACACCGATTACATGAACCCGGACGGTCACGGCGTCGTCGCTGAAATCGCCGGGCTCGATGAAGCAGCCGAGCTCACATGCCGGTGGCTGACGGCGCCGAAGGGCGGCAAGGAAACACGCGGCAAGGTCATCGAACAGCCATGCAGCGAGCCGGTCGCATTCGACGTCACCTACCCTGATGGCCTCGGTGTTAAAGTTGAAATCGGCGGGCGCGAAGTTCTCCAAGCCGATATCAAAGTGCGCGACGTCTTGATCGTCGCGGTTGGCGATAGCTTTGGCTCGGGCGAAGGTAACCCCGACGTTCCGGTGCGCTTTTCGCGCGATCGCGCGGCCGACTATGGAAAATCCGGCGGCAACGATGATTTGACCGGGTACCCCGCGCGCGTTGGCGATTGGCGCCAGATTGGCGATCCGGTCTTTATCAAGGAAAACGCGCGCTGGCACGATCAGGCATGCCACAGGTCGCTCTATTCGCATCAGATGCGCGCCGCACTTCAACTGGCAATTGAAGATCCGCATCGCTCGGTGACCTTTGTGGGGCTCGCGTGTTCGGGCGCGGAAGTGACGTTTGGACTTTTTCTCAGATACAAGGGCAACGAGTGGGTTCCCAATCCGCCGCTGCTCTCGCAGGTTTCTGCAGCAGCGGAGGCGCAATGCGGAAACAAACAGACCGAAGCGCACGATCTGCCCGAGGCCTACCACATCAACGGCAAGATCCCGGAACTGAAGGGTGGGCTGGTGCTGCGCAAATGCTCCAAAGACCACGCGCGCAAGATCGATCTCGTGTTCGTTTCGATTGGCGGCAACGACGTTGGCTTTTCGCGTCTCGTTGCCAATGCCGTGCTGGCCGATCAATCCAATTTGAAAAAACTCGGCGGTTGGATCGGCGAAGTGCACGGGCAAGCGCAAGCGTCGAGCCAGCTTGCGCGGCTGGATGCACGCTATAAATCCTTGAACCGCGCCCTGCATAGTCTGCTCTATATTCCGTGGGAACAAAGCGACCGCGTTTTGCTGACGGGCTATCCCGGCATGGCGCTGACGGGCGATGGCAGTGAAACCTGCAAGGATGGGCGCGCGGGACTTGAAGTGGTGCCGGATTTCCGGCTCAGCGAACAAAAGCTGCGCGAAGGCGCGTGGATTGCCGACAAGCTGCATCGCCTGATGCGCGAGAGCGCGTACACCTATGGGTGGACGTTTGTTGAGACTCACCGGCGCGCGTTTATCGATCGCGGCATTTGCTCGGGCATATTCGGCGACGGCAAAAACATGGCTGAGGAATTGCGCATGCCGCGCAAGAGGGACGGCAATTGGTATCCCTATAACCCGGCAGACTTTAAAGCCTACCTGCCGCGCAAGCGCTGGTTTCGCACGCCCAACGACGCGTTCATGACTGGAAATTTTCATGTTGCGGCATCGCTCCTGCAAAAGGTCATGAAGCTCGAGACGTTGCAGTGGTTTCAGCTGTTGCTCGCGTCCACGTATTCGGGCGCGTTTCATCCGACAGCCGAGGGCCACGCCGCGATTGCCGATTCCGTCGCCGAGAAAGCGCGCGCCGTCTTGCAGAAGTACGGGCAGGGGCCCGATCCCGAACCGCAGACCGAGGACTACACTGCGCCCGCGCCGCCAGCTGAAGAGCCGGGCGCGGTGCTTCCGGATCTGCAGGCCGTTCCACCGGGTGGCGTGGTGCCGGGTGGTGATGCAGCGCCGGCTGCGTCTCAGGCCGTAACCGAGCCTGCGGACGCGCCAGCGGCACAGTTATCGCCAGTGACGCCGTCAGAGCAGCCGTCTGACCCTTCCTCTGGCTTGAGCGATGGTGCTGTGCCAGATTGGACGCCGCGCGATGACTAGCGCGCCTCCGTCTACCCAGCCTACAAGCTACTGCGTTGCGGGAGCATTGGTCCCTCAATGCAGACGCTACATTTTCGCAGCCGCTTCCTGCATTTCTTCGGGGCTGACATCGCGTATGTGCGTCGCCACCGACCAATGATGGCCAAACGGATCCTCTAGTGTTCTGACTCATTCATTCGCATCCCCCGCCGAGTGAAGCCAGCGCTTTCCTGGCGCGGCGGTGCTTGCCGATGAGTGTGCTGGATTTGGCGGTCCATTGGAATGGCTTTGGGTTGGCGTTACGATGCTCGACC
>JANOKW010000152.1:0-5775 GCA_031419475.1 Hyphomicrobium sp.
GGTGGAAGGTAAAGCCGGCGAGCAGATCAAGTTTGTAATCAAGAATACGGGCGCACTTGATCACGAATTCAAGCTCGATTCTTCCGAGCAAATCGCCATGCACAAGATTGCCATGGAGTAGAACCCGGAGATGATCCACGACGATCCCAACGGCACACGTCTCGAACCATCGAAATCGGGCGAGGTCTTCTGGAAGTTTTCCGAAGCTGGAACTTTTGAGTTCGCCTGTTTGATTCCCGCCCACTATGAAGCCGGAATGCACGGCAAAGTCGTCGTGAAATAGTTCGTGGACGTCAACTACGAGGAAGAGACATGCATAAAATGTTGATTGTAAAAGCTGCGGTTGTGGCTGCTGGCTTCGCCATGTCGGGCGCGCCCGGTGCGTTTGTCGTACAGCTCGTGGCTACGAGTTACTCGCGATCAGCAGGTTGCTTAGCCCGTCGCAAAAATTGCAACCGGCGGCTCGCCAATTGTTCGTGTGCTCCATCTTGTCAAGACCGGCATAACCTTCGACCTTACAATGCCGAAGCATGCCCAATTGCGCCAATGGCAAATGCTAGCCGCAGGTCCGCGGGTCAGCCGGCGAAGAGCATCCGAGCGGGTGCGAGCTTTCAGTTTGCTGCCAAAGCACAGGGGCGAAACCGCCGCCGGGGGTGCGAAAGTTTGTCGTCTGACCTTGGTAGAGCCGGGCAGCAACGAGCCGCACAATGCCATCATATGTGTAGTTCCGAACATCGACCTTCATAGCCTGGCGTTGGCCGTCGAAGACCACGGTTCGCGCACTTGGCTTTACCAATTCCTGAGCCACGTAGGTCCCATCGAGAATATTCTGCCAAACTTGCCGTGTGACCTTGTCTCCCCGGTAAGCCGCCTTGCTGCCAAATCCGGAAGCGGGCTTAAAGAAAAGATGATTGCGCGACGCCCACAGCTCATCACTGCGATCTCTCGTCACGAGCACCGTCTTGGGAATGCCATTTTCGACGATCTCGATCAGCTGGCGGCTAACGCCCCAGCTCTCAAGCGTGGCGACCTCGGTCAAGCGCACCAAGTTGCGCTTGTCGGCAAAAAGAGCATGTGTCCACGGGTTAGGCGTGACCACGGCATCCCCCGCGAGGTAGGCCGAGCGAAGCGTCGCGTGGTCCTCGTCCTTAAAACTAAAGTCCGTAGAACGATTGTAGACGAGATCGATCGTTTGAGCGCCGAGCCACAGCCTGCCGCCGCGATGTTTGAGCGCCGCTGGCGACGTAATCACGCAGCCGATGCCGTGGCGTTGGAATAGGCGCTGAAACAGGAGAAACTCGGGATACAAGTACTGGGCTTCGGGGTCTCGATCAACGATGGCGATCATAGCAAGCGGTTGGTCGCCTCTTTGTCGACGCCACTCGTTGAAGAAATCCTCCATGAAGGTGGCATCGGCGGCGTGATCCGAAAACTGCCGTGGAAACAAATTTCCAACGGCCGTGCAGCATGCTTTCTGGGCTCGAGCGACGAAGGCGTTGATTAATGCCCCACCGGCATTCGTGTTGATCTCTATCAGCTTGGGCCCGTCTGCGCCCAAGTGGAAATCGTAGCCCATGAACACGCCAACAGGACCTGGGTTGAATTGGGATATGGCGGCTGCCGACTGCAGGGCAGCCTCGCGATAGGGTTCGAGTGTAGCGATCGTTTCGATTGCCAAGATGATCTCGGCCATGCGCGCCGCATACTCGTTGCGAAGGAAGACTGGCACGTTGGAGATGAGCGTAGGGTGCGTTATTGCAAGCTGCGGGCAGAACGCCGGATCGCCGACCTCGGCTTCAAGAGCGCGGTTCAAAGCTGCCCGATCGAGCGAAATACAGGTGCAGTCTGCGTTAAGGCTGTCCGGGCCAAGGCTCATTGACCACCCTCCTTCTCGATTCGCTGATGCCAGTTCAGGGCGACAGCCGCATCACTCACGGCTGGGTTCATTCATATAGAGTTATAATTCTGCTCGAGCCAAAATCCCTCACGAAAAATGAAATTCTTGTTAAAGCGCGTCTTACTCTGACGGAGCCTGCAGAGCCGATTCAGATGGCGCACGGCGTGTCTGCGGCAGCCTATACACAGCAGACGCTCCACTCATCGACGAGAAAATTCAGTTTAGACCAGCGGGATCAGCTCTCTCCTCACTGTAATCGTCTGATTGAGGATCGAAGCCGGCCGTTCGAAAATAGAAATCCGTTAAGCGCGCAACAGCATGTTTGATCGATGGGAGATTTTATGCAGCAACCGGGCCAAATCCGTTTAGATTGGGTCCATAGCAAACGGACTGAGGATCATATCTATGGCGGATCCGTATCAACTCTTGGGCGTCAGTCGTGAGGCGACGCAAGATGACATCCGCAAGGCCTACCGGCGGCTGGCTAAGAATAACCACCCGGATTTGCATCCCGGCGACAAAGGAGCCGAAGCGCGCTTCAAGGAGATTGCATCTGCTTATGATATTGTTGGCGACGAGAAAAAGCGTGTGCGTTTCGACAGCGGCGAAATAGATGCAAGCGGTACAGAGCGATCACAACAGCCAGAGCGCGAGTTTTATCGCCAGCACGCCGAAACGCCACAGGGGTTCAAGTATGAGCGTCGCTCGAACGGGACCGGGCATGACGACAGCGATCTTTTCGCTGAGCTTTTTGGTGCTCGCAGCCAAAGGACCAAAGCGCGAGGACCAGATGTCAGCTACACGTTCGCCGTTGAGTTTACGGAGGCCATAAACGGAGCCAAGAAGCGGGTCGTCATGGCCGACGGCAAGACGCTCGATGTCACGATCCCGGCCGGGTTGAAGGACGGTCAAACACTACGCTTGCGGGGGCAGGGGCATCCGGGCTTTGGCGGTGCTGAGCCGGGGGACACGCTGGTGGAGATCCATATTAAGCCGCATCCGATCTTCCGACGCGAGGGCAACAACATCCGGTCGATGCTGCCCGTGACTATTGGCGAAGCGATGGCGGGTGCAAAGGTGCAGGTTGAAACCGTGACGGGGCTGGTCCAGCTTGTCGTCCCAAAAGGTTCGAACACCGGCACGCTATTGCGTCTGCGCGGTAAGGGAGTGCCGTCGAAAGGTGTGACAGGAGATCATCTGATCGAGCTACAGGTGTTTCTCCCCGATCAACCCGATAATGTGCTTATTCAGTCAATCACAGAGTGGGAAGCGAAGCATGCCTACGACCCCCGCAAAAAGCAGGGAGCATAAACATGATCAGTGAGAGAGAGCTTATCGACGCGATTGAGCGATTGGAGGCGGATGCGCTTCGGCGCTGGATCGATCTAGGCTGGGTTCGGCCAGAGCAGGACAGTGACAACTCGTGTTTCGATCCATCCGACGTGGCCCGGGTACGACTTATCTGCGAGCTTCACTACGAACTCCGGATCGAGGAAGACAGTATGTCTGTGGTCCTATCGCTAATGGATCAGCTTTACGCGGTGCGGCGCTCACTGCGCGAACTCGTGTCCGCAGTCGAGACCCAGCCGGAGAACGTTCGCGCCCACATCGCCGCGCTCGTTAAGGCCAAGCAGTAAGGCAAACGGCAGTTTTATTTGCGCTACGTGATGATCCGCGAGATTGCGGGCTCGGGAGAGGACGTTTTATTTACTTTTACTTGCCGAGCGCGTTCAGTTTCGCTTTCATCTTATTTATTTCCGATTGCTGACCAGAAATAATATTTTTGCACAGCTCTTTTACTTCGGCGTCTGTGATGGACGCGTTTTCACACATCAGGATAGCTCCTGCATGGTGCGGAATCATTGACCTTAGAAATTGTTTATCAGCGACCGCTGTTTGCTGCCGGATCATAACAAAGAACGCTCCAAGCGCTAGCATGCTAACGGCAACGATCATGCGATTAGCATTCTTGTTTTCATACATTTCCCCCATGAGAAAAATTTCAATAATCACCATCGGAGCCGTCATCAGGCCTGCCATGTACACTTGATTGTAACTTGAAAAGACGTTGTCAAATTTATCCACCATCGCGTACATGAAAATGTACATAGATATGAATGACAGCACGGTCATTGCGAAAAGACGAACATATTGATTTGAGTGCATTAACAGTTCCCGTTTCTTATAAACTAAAAAAAAGCACCCTCAGCGAGCCTCCCCCCCTGGGAATTCGCAGCACAACTGAAGAAGCGCGGATTGCAACGCCTTACTAAGTTGTTTTCTCAAATCAGATTGTGCAGAGCTTAACTCATCCTCCGTGTTTGACGCGCCAGCTCGCAAATCGTTCCGGACGGGTTTTCTCATTGTTTGAATAATTTCCGAACCTACGGATTTCCCTGCTCCGCACCTAACTTCCTGTGAACGCAATCTCCAGTTCGTCATGGAACGCAAGTCACCGCGCCGCGTTTAATAATGTTGGCAAGGGCCAAGAAGGCTCAGGGATGCAACGTCGGCGCAGACGTTTGCCGCGTCCGGTACGGTCCGGCTGGGGCAATGCGCGTAGTAAGTGTTTGTGCGCTCCGGACGCTAGTGGATCGAAGCGATGTGGATCAGGAAACCGTTCAGTGACCGATGAACCGCTATCTACGCAACACGAGCAACAACAACTTGAGCGTATGCTTGATCGCCTTGAAGAAAAGCTGCCTAACCGGTTGGCGGTTGCAGTGGTTTGGCTGGTCAGCCCGGACGCCAGATATTTTCGCCTGCCGGTTGGCTTGTTGTTGATCGCCGGCGGAGTTTTATCCTTCCTACCGGTGCTTGGAATAGAGATGCTGCCGCTGGGCATCCTGCTTCTTGCCGTGGATGTACCTGCGGTGCGGCATCGCGTGGTGCGCGTCTGGCCGAAGATCGAAGCGCGATTGCGGCTGCTCCGGTCTCAATGGCCACTGCTTCGATCCCAAAAAACTTACCGAGTTGAGTGAAACGCCCGCCGCTTTGTTGCGCAGATAAAGGTATGAACCATGGAATGGCTTGAGAACAATTGGATCTGGATTGCGGCAGGTGTTGCCTTCTTTGCCATGCACTTGTTCGGCCATAGTAATCACAGCGGCCACCGCAGAGGCGGCGGAGATGACTCACGCAATCCGAAACCTTCGGATGACGTCACGACTGCGGAACAGACCGCCGACGTAAACGGCGTGGCGCTGAGAGTGACCAATCCAACCAATGCAGCGCTAGGTGGCATGCCGGTTCACACAGGAGCCGCGCCGACACCCTCGAACGGGAAACAGCATCACCGTGGCTCCTGACTGACAAATCGTGCCGCGAAGTCCAACACACCAAAAGGAAAATGACATGTCAGATCTCAGGAAAACGACGACAACGACGGCAGACGAACCGAAAAAAGCCGGCTGCTGCGACGGCGATCAAGACAAACACGGGCCAGGCGGCTTTGCCAAACGCTCCAGACAAAGTGAAGCCAACTGTACATGATGCGCATAAGCATGATGAAGGCCCGAACGGCGGCTGTTGCGGGGGAGGCAAGGCTGCCAAGTAGTGTTCTGCCAATACGGAGACTACGGGACACGCGCAGGTCAATGCGCGGACGTCTTGATCGCTGTTTCACGTTCGTTCAAGCAGCCGTTGTTCGAAGATCGGTAAGGCATGTGTTTTTCTGCTGAGGTCAGCTTTGCGTCGGCCGCCGTCCTCATACCGGCTGGCACGTTTGCAATGCGCAACCTGATTACGCACCATAGTCAGCCCCCTTGAGGTCATAGTAGGTGACCGGGGGTGTTCTGACGGCGGCGAGTGTCAGCACGGATATCATGGCGGCAAGATCGTAGCGATGGTTGAAGCGCCATTCGAACTCGGCGAGATAT
>JANOKW010000153.1:0-4548 GCA_031419475.1 Hyphomicrobium sp.
TGCGCGAAAGCGCGATTTCGTGTGTCGTGCGTGCCATGCAAACGTTGAATCATATTCGCGGCATGCGCAGATTCAAATGTTTGTGACATAACACTAGAGTGCTTGCGGAAAAGTGGGCACCGGTTTTCCGGAACGAAGCACGACAAGACACAGTGCTAGGTCTGTCCGTGATTCAATAAAAACCGGACAGACCCTAGACATCTTGTGAGATCGCCAACATCACCGCTTGACGTCCGGCAAATAGGGGTATTCACTCATTACTCGTGAAGCCGCCGCTGCAGGTTGTGAAAAAGCGAGACGGATCCCGGCCCATGCGGCCGCTAAACCCTCGCTTTCCTTGTAGTACCGAAAAGGTTTCGAGGTTGCGCCTCACGCAGTTGAAACAACTGATGGAGGAAGGATGACGCCACCTGGTACATTCGGACCTCGCCAAGGAGCGAGGTCACGGCTTGGATAGCGGACTCGAGCCAATAGCTTTGCTTATTGGGGCCATGCTCATCCTAGCCGCCACAGTCAAAATTTGGATACTTCATTCGAGGGCGTTGGCGCGATCACGCCACCAGAGCCTCGCACAAAAAGCCCGGTTATAGTCTGGGCTAACCATCTATGGTCAACGAACCCCGCGCACGTCTGAGGACAAGCGCGGGGTTTATTTTTTTGTTTGCGCACTGCGACTCTCGTTCGTCCGGCCACTTGGAGGTGCCCCTTGCGGGGAAGGAGAGGCGGAAGCGCCAACAAATGTGAGTGGCCAGGAACCGTAAAGCTTTATTCTGCCTATTCGGCTTGAACCCTCCGCAAAGGGAATCCCCCGCTCCAGTTCCTGGCTGCAACCACAATCGCGCACGGGCAGTGCGTCTGCAACATAGAATGCTGTGCTGCGGTATTTTTTCGGGGAGGAGTCGCTGTCGTTTTTTTTTAGTTCAACAAAAGCCGCTGTCACGTCCGTTGATCGTGGCACGCCAGTCACAGAGCGGCTGTGAAGTTCAGACGCCGGGAACTTTTCGCGCCGTTCAATCCTTGTGATTGGTTATCGCGACGAACTTCGGGTCGTTCTGCACTTGGCGTTCGTGCATGAGAAAATCATAATATCCGCAGCGGCGCTTTTCGCCCGGATAGTCGCGGCAATTGGCGGGCCGCGCTTTATAAACCGTGCAGCGGCGCTCTTTGGTGTCGAAGAACTGGCAGATGCGGCCGAAGTGCGGATCTTTCTTGCGCCGCATGATGTACTTGCGCCCGTAGGCCGCGCGCGTGAACTTCGTCTGCGCCTTCTCGAACGTCATGTCGTGATGTTTGGCCAACCGCTTCACGTCGGCCTTGTTCAACGCAATGAGCGGATAGGAACAGCAGTAGCCGGGGCAGTTGAGACAATTGTATTGGGCCATCGGCGGCGGTGTTCTTTCTCGATGTTGCGCATGCCGTCATGTCAATAGGGCGGGCCGTAGGTCGGGTCAAGCGAGGCAAGGCCGGAACGGTTCTTCGTTTTGTTTGATCCGGGCTACGCGGGCTTGCCCTCCGCCGCCCACACCCCACATGAGACATGGCTCTTAGTTGCTATTCGACGACAATCTGCTTTTGAAATTTCAATCCGGACGCGAGACCTCGAGCCACCAACTGATCATGCAGCTCGCCCGAGATTAGCAAAATGTTCGCTCTACGATTCCACCAGATGTGTTTGCCGACAATTGATGCAGCAGGTACTGCCACCACGCCAGCGAAGCGCCTGCTCCAGTACTTGACCCCGGACATTTCGAGCCAATCTATTTCCGACTTCTCGACAATGACTTCGTCGGCCCTGTCGGCGACGTGAATTGAGTAGTAAGGGTATTCCTTTCGTTTCTTTTTCGGCCCTGCCTCAAGAACCAGCGGAACAAACTGATGGATGTCGGGCGCTAGAGCCTCGATGACGTCTTTGACCGCTGGCGAGACACAATAACCTGCAGCATTGACCCACGAAGTTGGCTCACGACTATTGTGTGGCGCGGCGGCGCGGGACGGCCAGTGTTTGAGCCACTCTTGGGGTATGCGCACCCCCCCCTGTTTCCAACGACCATCTTCCAAATGCATCAAAATCTGCTGAGTCTCGGTCGACATTTGCCACAGTGATTGTCGCGTGGTCAGGCTGGATCAAATAGGCTTCCATTTGACGTTTTCTCGTCACTCGCGTGCCGAGGTCCGGGGCAAGCTGCGATGACTTCGTCATGCTGAAAGCATGCCTCCGGCATGACCCAGAGCTTGTCGCCGCTCTTCCAATCCTGCGGGCGGAGCTTCGTCGTGCCCTCAGTAAGACGCGCGGCAACCTCGTCCGAGACGGTGGCCCACAGCACGACGCCGAGCGGACGATCCTGCGCGTAGAACGTGCGGAATTGCTGCAACAGCACCGGCGTCATCAGCTCTTTTGCTTTTGCCGCCTGCCCCGCACGGGGGCTTCCAAGTGGTCGCGCGGCGGGCCATTCAAGATCCGAAATGAAGAACTGCTTGTGCCCCGGAGCGCAGCGACCACTGGTACGAGCCGATTGCGACATGAGCCAGACGATCTCGCCCAGCACCTCGCTCATCTTCTTCGCCGCGCCCGGCGGCACGGGGTGATTGAACGGCCCGCCAGGAGCTCCTGGTCCGCCATTGCCCGGCCCGCCGTTACCTTGGCCACCAGGTCCACCAGCGCCCGGCCCATTGCCGCCCGGCGGCTGCCCTGCGCTGCCCGTCCGGCTGGCCGCGCGCGCTTCGGGATGCGGGGCTGGGGACGCAATCGGTGTCACCAGCTGCGGCCGCTGAACAGACGCCGCCGCTTGATCCAGGGCCTGGGCGGTTGCCCCCACTTGACCGATTTCATAACCCGCCGCCCACGCCAGCATCGCCATCACCCCCACCAACCCCCACATCATCCCTAACATCACCGCACCTCGCATCACTCGTTTCGAACCAAGAGTATGCGGCCGCCCTAGCACCCGGGGATAAAAAAAAATCGCCCAAATTTTTTGAGCGCCGATTTTAACGGCTTAGCGAACCCGTTCATCTCAGGTTCCCAACCCCCTTTAACCCTGACCACATTTTGCCGCTCGCCAAACGCCGATTTTCCTGGCTCGTCCCAGAAATTTTTCCACTTGCGCCCCGCTGCAATTTCGACTAGAACAATACAAGAACATGGCCGGGGTCAGACCCGTCACATGAATGACTCGCATAGAACCCGGCCGCTCATGTGAGGGGTCTGACCCCGACAACTGCCGCGCACCCGAAAGGGGTGGACAACGGTGGGTCTAATGCCCCGGGCCTCGCCATAGCGGCTATTGTGGGCGGCTAGTGTGGGTGACATGTGATTCGGGCTCAGGACGCTAAGTTCCGGGCGCGGAATATGCCGATGCAACCAAGTGGCGGACGCCGAGGTTAGCCCGGCGCGCTGTGTGAGATTGAAGAAGGAGTTTAAGAGATGGCTGGTTCCGTAAACAAGGTGATCCTGGTCGGCAACGTCGGCAAGGACCCCGAGATCCGCCGCACGCAGGACGGACGGCCGATCGCCAACTTGAGCATCGCGACGTCGGAATCCTGGCGCGACAAGGCGACGGGCGAAAAGAAAGAAAAAACCGAGTGGCATCGCGTTGTCATTTTCAGCGAGCCGCTGTGCAAGATCGTCGAGCAGTACGTCAAGAAGGGCGCCAAGCTTTACATCGAAGGCGCGCTGCAGACGCGCAAGTGGACCGATCAATCGGGCGCTGAGAAATATTCGACCGAAGTTGTGCTGCAAGGCTTCAACGGTTCGCTGACTATGCTGGACGGCGCGGGTGGCGGACGCGGCGCGGGCGCGGGCGCTGGCATGCAGGAAAGCGGTCAGGCCGATTATGGCGGCGATAGCGGCGGCTTCGGCTCGTCGTCTGGTGGCGGCTCAGGTTCGCCGGCTTCGGGCGGCGGCTACAGCGAGCCCAAGCGCGGCGGCGGTAAGAGCGCCTCGTCGAACGGCGGCTCTGCAAAAGGCGGCTTCGACAAAGCTCTCGACGACGAGATCCCGTTCTAAGTTTGCGCGAGCAATGAGACCGAACAAAAAAGCCCAGCTCGCGATTAGTGCCGGGCTTTCTTTGTGGCGTGCTGTTTCTCCTCAAATCTGAGGACCGCGCAGCGCTATTTCGCGCCCTTTAAATACTCGATGATTGTCTTGCATATCGCCGCATCCTTGATACCGGGATAAGGTTTCATGCTGTTTCCGGGGAGAAATACCTCCGGATCGGCAATCATCTTGTCGAGGCTGGCTTCATCCCAGACGATGGCGCTGTCCTTAACGACCGGCGAATAATTGAAGCCCTCGGCCGCTCCCGCCTTGCGGCCGAAGATGCCGTTCAAATGCGGTCCAAGCCGATTATCGCCGGGTTTGACTGAGTGGCAACTTCGGCATGTCGTATTGAACGCGGCTTCTGCTTTCCTGATTACGCACCATAGTCAGCCCCCTTGAGGTCATAGTAGGTGACCGGGGGTGTTCTGACGGCGGCGAGTGTCAGCACGGATATCATGGCGGCAAGATCGTAGCGATGGTTGAAGCGCCATTCGAACTCGGCGAGATAT
>JANOKW010000154.1:0-1844 GCA_031419475.1 Hyphomicrobium sp.
CCAACGGACTTTCTCCGTCCGCTGCGTCTCGGTCCGAATGAGCGTAGGCCCTGGCGCGAGCGTATAGTCAACGTCGGTGACCCTATTCTTTTCGACGCGGCGAATGCCCCGAACATCGAGCACATCGATGAACCGCGTGGCGTGCGTGAGGCCAAACTCCTTGGCGAGGATAGCGACCTCCATGCGTGCGATTTCCAGATCGATGCGGGACAGCACAGCCTCGGTTTCAATGTCGTCTTCGATTTTCGGCTTCGCGGGCAGGGCGGGAAGTTTGTCTGGAAGTTTGTATTTAAGTTGGGCGCCCCATAGACCTAGCGACTGATTGAGCCACTCGCGCTCCAGCCTCTGGGTGAGGCGTGCTTGCGCCAATTGACCGCCAACCTCAGCCGTGAAGGCGTGCTCGCGCGCTTGATCCAGCTTCGCCATACCGCCGGTCTCGCCAAGCTTCTTGGCAAAATCAGACACGGTTTCGGCCGACGTCACGGCCTGTTGCAGGAGGACGACCTGCTCGTTCGCTGCCACAGCCCGATAGTAGGTGCGTCGCGCATCGGCCGCGATCTTCAGCGTCGCATCGACCGCGCGTTTTTGTGCCTGGAGAAAGCGATCCTCCGCGATCTCGCGCCGGCGCGGCAACGTCAAGAGGCTCAATACATTCTGCAGGATCTGGGCTTCGATTTCGATCGTCGATGGTTGAATGAGACGCGATAGCGTGACCGTGGGCGAGGGCGGCAGACTTGCCTCAACCATCATGGCTTCCGACACGCCGAGTTCGTTGTAGGCGGCTTGCAGGCCGCGATTGTTAAGAAGCGCGATTTGAACGGCCGCATCGGGCGTCATCGTACGCGAGAGTAGCTCGGACACGCGCGCCTGGGCCACAGCGGCGTCGTGTTCGTCGCGGATTTTCGCTGCGGGTTCGCCGATCGCCGCGGTCGACAGGTCGCTCACAAGGCTCATGCCGCCATCAGCCGAGAACTGCGCGCAGCCGCCCAAGAGCAGAACCGAACCTGACGCCGACATCATCATCAATCTCTTCCAAACACTCCGCCGCCTGCCCAAAACCATGAGCGATCCCCCCCCGGTGCTCTCAAAGTCCGCGACGCCTTCCCCCGAAGGCTCCGCAGTACACTCAAAACCGTGTCATCAATGTTGCATGCCCGGCATCGACTCCATGGCCTTCGGTTGCGCCGGGGCGGTCGAAGAATTCGGCGCCGTCTGCGGCGGCTGTTGGTCTGAAGACGGCGCACCAGGTGGCGCCACCTGGCGATTGATCTCGCCCCAAGGCCGCGGCTCAACAGGCCGATAACTCTTGATGCCAGCAGCAATCGACCGGTAGGTTTGGGCCGGTACAGGAACGGGCTCATCAGGCATCGGACCGGCCTGCGGCCACGCCGGTTCTCGTTCACCCCAGCCCGTGAGGCTCAACATCGCCAACACTGCGATCCACACCCTGATCATTGTAAAGGTCTCGCGATTAGTTCGGTCGCCATGGCGGTCCATGGGGAAAGGAATTTTGAGCCTGACCATAACCGGCAAGAACGATTCGCGGGGTTTCGCGTTTGTTACAAAATATTTCAGTGGCGGCAATGCAACAGAGTATTTGCGCGGCTTGGCCTTCAGAAACTGCTTGGTTTGTCTCTCAAACTCACGACCAAAACAAACAGGAGCGCCCAGATGCCAAAGCGCTCCTGCACGACCTTGTGCAACTCAGATTACTTCTTCTCCGGCTTCCCGCCGTGGTCGCCGCTGCTGGCTGGACGATCCTGACCAGTGGATCCAAGGATCTCTTTGCAGCGTTGGTGCTCCCCTGTCATCGGATCCGGCCCTGGAGGAGCTTTAGGCTGCGA
>JANOKW010000155.1:0-6054 GCA_031419475.1 Hyphomicrobium sp.
TTGACGAAAAGCCCGCCGCCTGAGACCACTGCAACCGTCGATGGGAGCGGGTGTCCGCTATCACCGTAATGCTGTCCGCCTTGGACCGTAATCGTGTCCGCCTTCAAACGGAATCAGTGTCCGCAATCACCGGAATCCGCATCTTTGCGCCTGCTTGGCCATGGATTACGAACTTGTCGGCGCCGCGTCCAATCGGTTTGCCTCCCGGACTTAATCGGTTTGGCCTATTGTGACGTCGGCATTCCGAATCAAGTTGATAATATCCACGATCGCATCAAGCAAAGGGGGCACCACTTGCCCAATCTCAGGCAGCTTGAATATCTCGTCGCCGTAGCGGACACGCTACACTTCCGCCGTGCGGCCGAGCGAACCAACATAACACAGTCAACGCTCAGCGAGCAACTGAAGGCTCTTGAGGACCGGCTTGGCGCGCAACTTGTTGAACGAAGCACGTCGCGCGTTATCCTCACTCCGATCGGGGTGCAGGTCGTCGAGATCGCAAGACGCATGTTGCGTGATGCAAACGAGATCCGGATGCTTACGGCCAGTGGGGGCAAGGAACTGGCGGGCCTGTTGCGACTCGGATTGCCACCCACGATCGGTCCCTATCTGCTGCAGCATTTGGTGCCGAAACTCCGACAGAGCTATCCAAAACTCAAGTTTTACGTTCGCGAGGATACTCCAGATTCCTTGCCTTTAGCCCTCGAACACGGAGTTTATGATCTTATCGTTACGCCGCTGCCCGTGCGCGGCGCTGACTTCGTGAGCGTCTCGCTGTTCCGCGAACCGCTATTCGTGACTGTTGCTTCTGATCACCCACTTGCGAAACGAAAGACCGTCTCGCGCACCGACCTGAAAGGGCTGGACGTATTGGCGCTTGGTCCTGGTCATCACCTTCATGACGCCATGAAAACTCTTTGCGAAGAAGTCGGCGCGAGGTTGAGGCTCGACTACGAAGGCACCAGCCTCGACATGCTGCGTGAGATGGTGGTGATGGGTCTTGGCGTGACTTTCATGCCAGGTCTCTACGTACGTAGCGAGCTGTTGCGCGACCCCAACGTCAAGACGTTCGAGTTGCACGACCGGCCTCTGTTCCGCACGATCGGTATGGTTTGGCGAAAAGCGAGCCCACGGCAGGAAAACTACTCAGAACTTGCAGAGTTTTTCCGAACCGCCGTAGAACAAATGAAGGAACTCAAGACCGGAACAATCACACAGCCGTAAATGGCACTCCTTGAACGCAGACCTAGCCCAAGGGCTGGCAGCTTTGCAGCTCCCGCCCGTGATTCCCTATGCCCCCGCATTCACTTCATAGTAGCGGCATTCACGGTGTTCGTTTTGTAGAGAGAATACACGATGCCACCCGCAATGAGCGCGACGGTGACGCCGAGCGAGATACTGGCTGGAAATTTTTCCCAGCCCATAAAGCCGGCAACGAAAACCTTGCCACCAATGAACACCAGGACCAGAGCTAGCGCCTGCTTGAGGTACGTGAAGCGGCCGATCACGGCGGCCAGCGAGAAATACAACGCGCGCAATCCCAAGATTGCGAAGATGTTCGAGGTGTAAACAATGAATGGATCTGTCGTGATCGCGAATATCGCCGGAATACTGTCGACAGCGAAGATGACATCCACGATCTCGATCATAATCAGGGCAACGAACAGTGGCGTGACCCAGGTGACGAGCTTACCAGTCTTAGGATGGGGGTGCCTGACAAAAAATCGCTCCTTGTGCAGCTCTGGCGTAATCCGCATCGTGCGGCGCATGAACTTCAACACTGGATTGTTCTCGATGTCGGGCTTTTTGTCACCGATCCAAAGCATCTTAACACCAGTCGCGATCAGGAATGCGGCAAAGACATAGAGCAGCCAGCTAAACTCAGCGAGGAGCGTGGCGCCGAGGCCTATCATGACGCCGCGCAGGACGATGACACCGAGAATGCCCCAGAACAGCACACGGTGCTGATAAGCGGCGGGGACCGCGAAATAGGTAAAGATAAGAGAAATGACGAACACATTGTCCATCGCCAGAGACTTCTCGACGAGGAAGCCGGTGATGTATTCCATCCCGCTTTGTGGCCCGAGCCCGTACCACACCCAGGCGCCGAAGATCAACGCTATCGTGATATAGAACGCGCTCAACCAAAGACTTTCCTGGATTCCGATCTCGTGCGTCTTACGATGAAGCACGCCGAGATCGAAGAGCAAGAGCGTAAAAACGATGCCGATAAATGTCGCCCACATCCACATCGGCTTGCCCATAACCGCTTCGTTCAAGAATTCCATCGCGTGTTTCCTTTATTGTTACTCGGTACAATCGGACAAGACTATCAGTCGGGCATTTTTTGACTTCTTTGGGTTGTCCCTGAAGTTTCAAGCCCGACGATGATGATCAGTCCAGAGCCAACACGCGGTCACGTCAGCGAGCCTAAAGGCTGACAGGGCCGAGGATGGGTTGGGGTGGCTCTGTGGGAATCGACTCCTTCGCGGCTTTCGCCGCGGCGTAAATGCGCCTCTGCAGCATCAGCCGCAGGTTCTGGAGCCGCAAAACCCGCAGCCAACTAGGATTGTGCCGTTTGCATGCGGCAGCGATCTCTTGTTGGAGACGTGCCGACTTAGTGAGCAAGGAAAAGATCTGACGAGACATGGGGCTCCTCCAAATTTGACGACTGGAGGGCGTTCCCGGATGCACTACACACAGCATCGGGCACGCCCGATGCTGTCCGACATCGCAATGCCAGCATGACATCGCCAGAGGGGCCCGGTCCCGCATTCTGTAGCAACAAATGGGATGCCGTAGCCAGACGGCAAGGGTCAAGAGCGCGCTATCAAACGGTATCGAAAATTCCGATTAGCAGCGGCCGAGGTTTCGATTGGAAATGCCTTCACTGAAGCACCAATTCCCTCTCAAGGGTTGAGGCGGGTTTGTTTGCCTAGCAGCCCCAGCAAAGAAGCGAAGAACATGAGAGGAGTTTGAAAATGTCTACCACGTTCAAGGCTCAGATGCGCGCCGCCGCGCTTGCTACCGCCTTTGTCACCGGATCCACTATTGCCGCGCATGCGGTACCTTCGGTGCTTGCGTTCGACCAGAAAGTACAGGGCAACGAGGTAACGCTCGATTATGTCATGTTGCCGACCGATGGCTACGTCGTGATCTATGGTGCTGACAAGGATGGCAAGCCCATGAAGGACCCGCTTGGCCACGCCGAGTTGAAAGCAGGCGACCATCGGGCCATTAAAGTCAAGCTCGGTAGCACGCCGCAAAGCGGCGCCACCCTATGGGCATCGCTTTACACTGATAAAGACGGCAAGCCCGGCTTCGACAAGGGCGGCGATGCACCGATCTGGAGCGAAGGGCTTCCGCTCGTGAACCGATTCATCGTCAAGTGAATAAGGCTTGGCGGCACCATCTCGGGCTTAGAGCTTGGGGTGGTGCCGGCCCGATAAACCACCGCCGCAAAAGAACACTCGTGGCGCCTGTCAGAATGGACAATGTGCGGTGCCACGAGGAAGAGAGCATGGATGGTGTGGCTCGAGAATTGCGAGCAGTGAGCTGCTGCCGATCATCACGCTGCCTGAACGACGCTGATGGAGACGTCTCGTTATGTCCAGAATCTGGAAGCGACCGAGCATGATCCTTGCGGCGACCAATTTGTCGCCGAGCAGCGACCGGGCGCTGGAGCGAGCCTTCGAACTGGCGCACTACTGGGGAGCAAGACTCTATGTGGTGCACGCTGTCCATGTCGACCGGCATCGCATAGAGGAGGCTGCCGCGCGCACGAAAGCGGCCGAAAATGAGATCAAGCTGAAAATCGCGAACAGTCCAGCCGCTGCCGGCGTGGACGTTGAGGTGCTCACGACGCTTGGTAGCCCGGCAGAGCGCATTCTCGCCAAGTGCGATCGGCTTTTCATCGACTTATGCGTGATGGGAGCTAGCGAGCGAAGAACGCTGGGTCAAAAGCTTCTCGGCACAACAGTCGATCGAGTCCTGCGCCACGCCTTGCAACCCGTGCTTTCAGTGCACAGGCCCGTAGTCGGCCCTTATCGCAAGATCGGCATTGCAACCGACTTCTTGCCTCCTTCCCGGACTGCGCTCGACTGCGCTTTGGCACTGTTCCCGAGCGCTGAAGCGACCGCCATCCATGCTTACGACGTCCTGCTGCACGGCCTCATTGCCTCTGATCGCGTAACCGGTCCCCTAGCGGAGCGGCACGAACGAGAGATGATGGAGCATGTGCAGCATTCGCTTAGCGCGCTCATTGACGGGACGCGAGCCGCCGGACCCGAGCTGTCCGTGGCTTCTGGGATCGGCGATCCGGAAGCCGTCGTGACAGAGTTCGCAGAACGTAACGCCGTTGACCTCATGGTCGTGGGCACACACGGGCGGACCGGCATTCGCCGGGCGGTGCTTGGCAGTGTCGCCGAACGACTCATCCGCCAGCTTCCCTGTGATGTCCTGGCGGTGCCGTCTCCGCAGTGACGCGAAGCGGCTGTTGCCGCACGTCATAGGCTTGTTGTGCAGGGGTAATCGGAATGGTCGGCCGGTCGATCCTGGTTGATCTCATAAGGCAAGGAGGCTGGCACCATGTCGGAACTTTGGACTGACGCGACACCAACGAGAGTGCTCGTCGCCGCAGACCTGACGGCGGCCTGACGTGATCGAAGCCCGTTTCAAAAGCCACTGTCAACAATGTATGCCCGCGCACCTTTCAGAATGGAGTAAGCTCAATGCCGCAAGGGACGAACACACGACGCCATGCAACCGAAAAGGAGAACCTTGCACGCGAAGTGGCAACGGCGGGTCGCGAGGATTTGATGGAGGCGATGATTGCCGCCTGCGCTCTGATCGCGCACGCGGATGGCAGGGTGGATGTCACGGAGCGGCGGCGCGTATTGCAGTTGATGCGTGCGCTTCCCGCCTTCGGAGGCTTTTCGAGCGAAAGAGTGGCGGAGGAAATTGCCCGCCACGAACGCGCGTTCGCGACTGAGCCGTTCCGCGCACGTGAAGAAGCGCTCAATGCCATCGAGGCATTAAGACCCCATGTGTCCGAGGTGCGAATGTTGTTATCTGCCTGCCAGCACGTGCTGGAGGCGGATGGCTTCCATCATCCTCAGGAATATCAGGCCCTCCAAGATGTCAGCAAAGCGCTCGGAGCAGGGTGACGATTTCAGGTCACCCTGCCTGCGGGTACAGTGTCAACGCTTGTGTCCTCTACGTACTTTTTGTTGCTGTGAAGGAGCGTTATGGCCGATCTGGAAAAGCACCTGCCGTATGCCTTGCGACAGTTTGAGTCGGATATTCTTGTTCCGCTCCAGATTTTCGGTATCGACGTTTCGTTTACCAGCGCGAGCGCTGCAAAAGTATCGACCGTTCTGCTCCTCTCGGTATATCTGATCTATGCCATGCGTGATCGCGCAGTGATCCCAGGCCGGATACAGGCAAGCGCGGAGCTTATTTACTCGTTCGTCATGGATACGGTGACGAGAATAGCCGGACCTGAAGGCCGCGCCAGCGTTCCGTTTATCTTTACGGTTTGTATATTCATTTTAATCGGCACGCTGCTCGGCATGACGCCAATTCACGAAACGTTCACGAGTCACCTCGTTGTACGCGATCATGGGACGGGCCTCTACATCGTGCGCAGCCGTTGCCGGCATTCCCGATGCTTTCTGTGCTTCAGTCGTGGTCGTCACGTCTCCACCTTCCTGCCCCACCTTCCCTCGGCCCGGTTTATGTTGCCCGTGCCTCTCGCGACCCACATCCCGGCCGCATCGGTCCTATGAGGGCTCTGACTCCTGCCGACCTCGCACACAGCCGACAGGTCTCTCCGCTTTCTTTGCCTTGCCTTCTGAGCATCCAACCCCCAACCACATCGTGTGCCTCGATACCGCTTTGTCAGTCACATCAGCGCATCGAGTCGGACCCGAAGGCCCAGGCTTCGCCCTGTCCAGGCAAGCTCGCCGCATCACGCCGCCGAAACGGGTTCGTCATCCTGCAGGCTGCTCGTTCGCCTCCGGTTGCTCCCCACCTCGCATCGCTGCGACGCAGTTA
>JANOKW010000156.1:0-2421 GCA_031419475.1 Hyphomicrobium sp.
CACGGCTTATTCAGTGCGCTCGCCACACCAAGTTCGAAGAACACATTCGGATTGCGCCCTGCCACAACTGCGACCAAAGCCGAGCAGGAGGCGATAGTCACTCGCAAGCATTCCGCCATGTCGCCTCCGGAGCGCCCATTATCCGCTCCGGTGACGCACCGCATACCGTGTTTGCGCAGGATCGGTTTTACGAGCCTATCGACAATGTCCTGCGCGTCCGGCTGGAAGGGATAGGCGACAAAAACGCGAGCTTTGCGGGTCGATTAGCGTGGGCCATGGCTCATGTGACGCTCGACCTATGACGCAAGCCAGCCGGCCGCAGGATCGGCTGCGATCATTCCGAGAATTTTTGGATCAAGCCCCGTCGGGAATTTGGTGTCAACGTCGTAGTGCGCGCCTGCGAACCTGGCAGCTGCCCAGTGGGTCTTACGAGCTGGACCTTTCTCGTCCGCATCCTGGTCGCGCAGATCGGCGCGACAGAGATTGGCTCCACGCAAGTCGGCCTCCGTGAGATTAGCGCCCAAAAGTTTCGCGCCCCTAAGGCTTGCGTCATAGAGGATCGCTTTTTTGAGGTTGGCGCGCCTGAGGCTCGCGCCGTCAAGGGTTGCGCCAAACAAGTCTACGCCGCTCAAATTGGCGCCAGCCCAATAGGCGCCGGGAAAGGATACTCGCTGCCAGTAGTATCGCGCCAACGGCGATGGCTCTAATCCATAGCCCTTAAACTGCTTCAGCACATCGAGCACTGAGTCCGCGACGTACTTGCAAAACTCGGGCGAGGGTGCAGTCTGCTTCTCGTCTGTGCGGTCATCAATAGTAGCCGCTAGCAGCGCCTGAATGATCGCGTTCTGCTCGCGTTCGGAGCTCATGCTATGCACCCGCTCAAGCAAAAGCGCAGCAGCAGCCATCTGCAGGCGGGGACTGGGGCCGCTCAATGCCTGACAGAGTCGGAAGATGTGTGTGTCGCTCTGGAACTGCTGGTTCTGCAAGAAATTCCGCTTCTGCAGGCGGCGCCAGAAGAAGGTCGTGAAGCCAACGAGCGATGTGACCACTCCGGCAATGATGGCGATGAAGAGCTGCCATGAACCCCAATCAATGCCAGCCATTTCTCCCCCTTGCTGGCCTTGCGGCCGCCGCCGAACACGGCCTCGATGCTAACAAGTAATAGCGACAACAGCGTCACGCCGAAAGGGGGCATCCTCGGGCAGGGCCATTCAAAGAATGCGCCCTGTCACGGCCTTGATAGCTTCTGATCTGTCTTCGCGGAAGTTTTCTCGTGCAACGGGGATCGGTCGGCCAAGTTTTCGGATCATCGCGAGGGTGAGATTGCGCAAGGCTGCGAGCGGGCGCGCACCGGCCCTGGCCCGGCAACGATCCTCGTTCATGGACACGTCGCGCACGTGGTGGAGCTTGTTTTCGATGGCCCAATGGGCTCGATTGAGTGCGAGCAAGCGTTCGGGACTTGCTTCTGTGGCTGACAAACTGGTGATGAGATAGGCAATCTCGACGCTATCGCGCCCTTTGATGTGGCGGTGGCGCTCGATCCGCACGGCCTGGGCGGCGCCGGGCCACTCAAGATGGATCACGACCTCGCTCGTTGTGGTAATCTTGCGATGCTCAATCCGGCCGTGCCCTTTTTCGACCGTCTCGGCCCGGCGCAGGTCAGGCGGCGGACCGTCGTAGCACCGCTTCGGATCCTGAGGGGGAAAGATCGCCAAACGCTTCTGCGATGCCGTTCTTCAGCTCCGGTTGGTTGTCTTTGACTGCAAACAGATAATGGCCGTTGCGGTCGCGAATGTATCGGCAGATCTCGCGCTGAGTGAAGATGGCGTCGCCGGTGACGATGGTCCCGTCGAGCGGCAATCCCTTCAACAACACCAGCGCGGCGGTGATCTCGTTCTGATCGGGAGGAACCGTCAGATCACCAATAACGGCGCTCAAATCCGTCGCAAATGCCGAGAGGACGTGAACGGCCTTGGCATCGAGGCGACGGCTGCCTTTGAGCGTTTTGCCATCGATGGCGATGTGGCCCACCCGCGCTTCACCACGTGCAAACGTTCCCAGTGTCCGGCTCAAGCCATCCGCATCAAGAGCTTGGAAAAAATAGTGATAAGTGGCGTGGCACGGGGCCTTCCCGTTTTCGATGCCAAACAGCCGAAGGGCTTCCGGTTTGAGCCGCCGACCCCAACGGAAGATGGCGATCAGGTCATTGGCGCCAGCGAGCATAGCAGCGATCGAAATGCCAAGCACGGACTGGAGACGGTATTGCCGCCCCTTGCGGCCGCGCTGATCCTCGATCTCGCTCAAAGCGTCCCAAAGCGTGCGCACCATTGTCGAGCCCTCCCAAGTGGATGGCTCAACGATAGAATCCTGTTCGCTACGCTTGTCAGCCCGCTATCGGTGCGGTTCTTTGAATCACCCTGG
>JANOKW010000157.1:0-1770 GCA_031419475.1 Hyphomicrobium sp.
GCAAATCTGACGCGCTAAAGTCGTCTCGAAGCTCAACCGCCGCTGCCATCCTGTTCTCCGCCCGAATCAGTTGCCCGATCCGAGACGGAATCACAGGATGACTCCCGAGGGAACCCCCGGCGCAACAAGAGTCAGCTTCAAGGAAGGTTGGTATTAGCTGCTGTGATTTCTGCAGCCGTCGGGTCAACATCCGGATTAACGAAGCCCTTAAGTTTATTGCCGCTGGCGATCGTTTGCTCTGTGTCGGTGGGCAAGGGTTTGAAGACCGCCATCACCGGGCGCTGGAACGGCGGACAAGGCCCGCTAGCATCGGGTCGGCTTTGCGGGGCCACGACGTTTGGGATGTAACGGCGATCACACACAGCCACGTGCGGCGGAATGCGGTGTGTCTCGAAGAAATCATAACCGTCCTTCAGCGTTTTCCAGAAAGCGTACCATTTGTGCTTCTTCATCGCCTCCATCTTGGCATTTGACATGCGGAAAGGCAGGGCTTGGACTTGGAAGCTCTCCTGTCCGGCTTTCAGCGCTTCCCGCGTCACGCCATAGATTTCTTCCATCATCGCATCCGTCATGGCGTAACACCCAGCCGAGCGGCATTTGCCATGCACCATCACGGAATCCCCCGTGCGGCCCCAGGCTTTGTCGTAGCTGTTGGGGTAGCCCAGGTTAAACGACAGATAGAATTTCGAATTCGGGTTCATGAGAACCGGCGTGATCGAATAGAACCCTTCGGGCGCCTGCTTGTCGCCGTGCCTGATTTTGGGTCCGAGTTCGCCCGACCACGTGCAGATGGGGTACGTCTTGAAATGATAAAAGCGTCCGTCGTCGCGCTGTTTCCAGATTTCGAGTTCGGATTCTTCTTTAAAGATACGAACGAAGACTGGGGATCCCGCTTGCATGCCTTTTTTGCCAAGCAGCGTGATCGTGTCTTTGCCAAGCGGCACTTCTGATGGCGCGGGGATAACGGGCGCGCTCGAGCACGCAGCCAGGCTCACGGCCGCAGCGGCTACTGCGATCCGTCCAAGCCGCGCAAACGTGGCCGTCATGCAATCAGTCAAATACCCAGTCCCTTCAATCGCGCGGTTTCAACGCCCGTCGATAAACCAAACTCGAAAACCCAAGTGCCGAAACTAAACACAGGGATATCATCAGCTTTTTCGGCCGCGACACCTGCCCTGTCAAGACGCGCGCTCGCTGGCCCACTTCGAAGCTGGCCCACTTCAAAGTATGTGAATGATTGCGGCGCTGGCGCGGCGCAAAGGCTTAAAGTGACCTTGTTAAGCTCGCTATGAGCGTTAGGCTTTTGCGGTGACGGGCAGCCGGCCGATCTTCATGAAGCGATCATGGCGGTGTTTGCGGATCTCCTCGGGCGGCTTGCCATCGAACTCAGCCAGCGCCTTGAGGATGGCGTTTCCGGTCGTCGTGATGACCTGTTCCCGGTCGCGGTGGGCGCCGCCCGCCGGCTCGCGCACGATGACATCGATTACGCCCAGCACGTCGAGATCCTGTGCCGTGATCTTCATGTTCGTGGCCGCCTCTTCCTTCTTGTTGCTGTCGCGCCAGATGATGGACGCGGCGCCTTCGGGTGAGATGACTGAATAGATGGCGTGTTCCAGCATAAGGATGCAATTCGCCGTGGCGATGGCAATGGCGCCACCCGATCCGCCTTCGCCGACGATGACGGAGATGACCGGGACGCCAACCATGAGCGAACAGTCGGTTGAGCGTGCGATCGCTTCGGCTTGGCCGCGTTCTTCCGCACCGATGCCG
>JANOKW010000158.1:0-1917 GCA_031419475.1 Hyphomicrobium sp.
CCGCATAGCCCGCAGGACCTGACCGTGCTGCTCATGGGGAAGGGACCTTACTCCTTTGTCGGCACCAAGGTGTTCGATACGGGCACGTTCGATCGGGTCCGGATCGAGCAGGGTGCACGCACATTCGTGCTGCAGCGAGAGCCAACGCAGTATGTGTATCTGCCGTTCGTCTCCGCCAAAGGGGCTCCGAAATTCGACGAGATCGGCCTTTTCCGAATCCCGGCCGAGAGGGGGATCGATGTTCTCGCGCCGTGGCAGGTGGTAATAGTAGTGGGCGACGGCTTCGGGTCTGGCGCGCAAACGCGAGAGTTCAAGCTCAGCTACAGCTTGCCCTCGCGATTCGTACTACCACCGGCGGAACCGTCTGCCCAGGAGCCGCTCGATGCGCCTTGGCGAGAGAGTTGGCGCGCACAGGCGGACAACATTGTCGTGCTTGGCTTTGGTTTACTGGTGCTCACAGTGCTGCTCATCGCGATGCACAGGTTGACGCGCCACGCGGGCCTGTATCAGGCGTTGCGCATTGGATTCCTACTTTTTACGCTGGTGTGGATAGGCTGGATCGCGGGGGCCCAGCTCAGCGTCATCAACGTTTTTGCGTGGTTGATCGGGCTCATCAAGGGCAACGGCCTGGCCGTGCTCCTCGCCGACCCGTTGCTGTGCGTGTTGCTGGCGTTCGTGGTCGTAAGCTTCGTCGTTTGGGGCCGTGGCGTGTTCTGTGGCTGGCTGTGCCCGTTCGGCGCCCTGCAGGAGCTCCTGGCCAAGCTCGCCCGCGTCGTCTCGTTGCCCCAGTGGTCGCTGTCGTACCGGGCTCACCGTATGTTGTGGCCCTTGAAGTACGTGTCGCTCGCGGTGCTGGCCTTCGCCACCCTCCACGGACTGCAGACCATGGCTGTCGCGGCTGAGATCGAGCCGTTCAAGACCGTCATCTCGCTGAGAATGGACCGAGCCTGGCCATTCGTGGTTTACGCGTTGGTGCTTCTCGCCATCGGCTTGTTCGTCGAACGGGCGTTTTGCCGGTTTCTCTGCCCGCTTGGCGCGGTGATGGCGATTGGCGGCCGGCTACGCCTGCGCCGGTTCACGCCGTTGAAGCGCCGCCCGGAATGCGGCAGTCCCTGCCAGCTGTGCGCAAGGCGCTGCCCGATACAGGCCATCGAGCCGAGCGGCGCAATCAACATGGACGAATGCTTCTATTGCCTCGACTGCCAAGTCATCCACAAGGATGCGAACGTGTGTCCGCCGCTGGTGAACGAGGCAAGGCGCAACCGCAAGCTCGCCGTTGCAGCGCCGACCGGGACCCCCGCGGCCGAGTGAGCGCGGCCGAGTGAGATCGGCCGCACCGCCGAATTCATACGAAATCGGCGCGTTTCTAATTGCCGCCGTGGCTCTTGCCAGAATCGGTTAATTGCGCCGCTTGGAAATGACTCCCCAGACAAATAGAACGATCATGGCGCCGACGACGGCGCCGATAAGCCCGGCACCCTCGCCGGGCGCATACCATCCAAGCGCTTGCCCGAGATAGCTCGCAACGAGTGCGCCCACGATACCGAGGATTGTCGTTAACACGAAACCCGACGGCTCATTCTTGCCTGGCATGATGAACTTCGCGATAACGCCGGCGACTAACCCAATGACGATCGTCCAGATGATACCCATGGCCTGCTCCTATTAGGCTCGGTAACGGCCGAGCTGGCCCATGACGATACACCCCCGACCGTCGTGATCGGGGAAATAACATGCTGGTGCAGGAGCTTGGTCGATGGCGCCGATGCGTTCCGCCGATCCCTTTCGCTTAGGACATAGTGTTTCACTCAGACATACAGGAGAATGAAATGAGTCGCGGAATGCCATCCATGGTTGCACTTTTGGGACTTCTTGCTGTCGCCGGTTATAAGAACCGGGACAAAATCACCGAAGTCA
>JANOKW010000159.1:0-1545 GCA_031419475.1 Hyphomicrobium sp.
CGCGGCATCCAGCGCGACTATAGCGGCTGGCACTTCCACACGC
The DNA here is from genome assembly GCA_031419475.1 of Hyphomicrobium sp. Lineage (GTDB taxonomy): Bacteria > Pseudomonadota > Alphaproteobacteria > Rhizobiales > Hyphomicrobiaceae > Hyphomicrobium_B. Next base: position 44 of record JANOKW010000159.1, read on the forward strand.
GCGCCTGCGTCCGTCGCCCGACTGCGCCTCCAGGCCTTTACGACGGCCCATCCTACCGCCGCTTCTACCGCGGTCCGGTTTGCACCTATCAGTGCCGCCATGTCGGCCCGGTGAAGACATGCTCGCAGGTCTGCCGTTAATTGGGTTTTTGGGGCTGGGGCTTGGGGGAAGTGGTCGGGGACGATAGCCCCAATCCCCATACCCTAGTGTGCCGGCGCCGACGGATGATTCCCATTGGGCCGCAAATCAGTCATAGAGCTGATCTGTGGCACAGCGGGGATCGGTATGCGACGCAACGACATCTGCCTTTACGTGAGCCCGGCCGATCGCGCCAAGCTTGAGCGCATCGTGGCCGACCGCAACAGCCCGCGCAAGCTGGTCTGGCGCGCCGACATCGTGCTCGCTACGGCCGACGGCCTTGGAACCAACGCCATCATGCGGCGGGCGGGCAAGTCGAAGCCCTGCGTGTGGCGTTGGCAGGAGCGCTATATCGCGGAAGGCGTTCCAGGCCTGAAGCGCGATAAGACCCGCCCGCCACGGATCGCGCCGCTGCCAGCCGAGAAAAAGCTCGCCATCATCGAGAAGACGGCGACGGAGAAGCCCGCGGGCGCCACGCATTGGAGCGCGCGCAAGCTGGCCAAGTCCGTCGGTGTCAGCCATCGCAGCGTGCAGCGGGTATGGGCGGGCGCGGGTCTCAAGCCACATCAGGTTCGCACGTTCAAGGTTTCCAACGATCCGAAGTTTGCCGAGAAAGTCGTCGACGTCGTCGGGCTCTACATGAACCCGCCGGAGCGCGCTCTCGTGCTGTGCGTCGACGAGAAGAGCCAGATCCAGGCGCTCGACCGCACGCAGCCCGGGCTGCCGATGAAAAAGGGCTGCGCTGAGACGATGACGCACGACTACAAGCGCAATGGAACGACGACGCTGTTCGCCGCGCTCGACGTGAAGACCGGACAAGTCATCGGCGAATGCCTGCCGCGCCATCGCGCCAGGGAGTTCATCAAGTTCCTGAAGAAGATCGACGCAACCGTAGACAAGGCGCTCGATGTGCACCTGATCCTCGACAACTACTCGACCCACAAGACGAAACAGGTGCAGAACTGGCTGAAACGGCACAAGCGCTTCAAGCTGCACTTCATTCCGACCTCGTCGTCCTGGCTCAATCTGGTCGAGCGCTTCTTTGCGCTTATAACCGAGGACGCCATACGCCGTGGTGTCTTCAAGAGCGTCGCCGAGCTCGAGGCGGCGATCGCAGCCTACCTCGCCGCACACAACGCCGCACCGAAGGCCTTCGTGTGGAAGAAGTCGGCCGACGTCGTTCTCGCCAAGGTCGATCGCGCCCGGGCAAAGCTGCACGCTGTGAAAAACGGGAACCAAGCGTTAGAGTCGGCACACTAGTGCGTCCCGACGGCCACGTCGCGTAGCGCGGCGATGCGGCGCCGGCGTCAGACGGACTGCGCCGCGCTTGCCGAAACCGCCGTCTTCCTGCATTCCCCCACGTC
>JANOKW010000160.1:0-7995 GCA_031419475.1 Hyphomicrobium sp.
GACTGTGAATCACTGTTCGCGCCGTTTGGGAATCCAGTTTATGAGTTTATGACCTAGTCCGGCAATGACGAAGAACTCGTCGAGTCGCCCGTAGCCACCCCGCCACCGCAGAAGCCACACACAGAGCGCCCCAACAGCGAATTCTGTTATCCTGAACGGTGCCAGAAAAAAAGCTCCGCTCGGATCGCTGACCAACCACTGCTGTGCTGCCCAAAGTGAGATAGCGCCCGCAATGACAGCAAACGCTGGCACAATCCATACGCGCCGCATTTGCGACAAGAACACGAGAAGGGCCGGCCACACAAAATAGAATTGTTCCTCAACACTCAACGACCACGTGTGCAGCAGCGGCTTCAGTTCAGCGTCAGCATCGAAATAGCCTGCCTCTGACCAAAAAAGAATGTTTGAGACTGAGAGAACCGACGCCACGACAGATTTTGCCAACGGCTCGAGGAGTGAGCCTGGAAAGACGAAAAAACCGTAGGCGAATGTAAGTAGGATGGTGACGAACAAAGCCGGAAACAGGCGTCGAACGCGGCGCAAATAAAAGTTAGAAAATGTAAACGTACCCTTCTCAATGTCAGAGACGATGTTGTTTGTAATTAGGTATCCGCTGATGACAAAGAACACATCGACGCCAGTAAATCCGCCGCTGAATTTCTGGAATCCGAAGTGGAAGAAGATGACACTGAGAACAGCAACTGCACGCAAGCCATCGATGTCCGGGCGGTACGCTTGGCTTGGCCTTGCATTGACAGTTCTACCCGATTTGAAGTGCTTCTTATCCGTTCTGCGGCACCCGTTCGATGACGGGAATGCATTGCAGGAGCAATATGCGGTCGAACGGGGTCGATTCGAATCCCCGGTCTTTCGCAAGCTTGTAGCCCAGGATGTGCCGGTAGCAGGCAATTTCGAGGTAGCGCGGTGGTTTTCGGCTGCTAATTGCCTTGTTTCGATTGAGTACGGCAGTCAGAAATCCGTAGTACCATTCGCTGGTTTTGGCGACATCTGGATCGTTTGACAGTTGGTGCTGTGCAAGTTCGCCAATTTGCGCCGAAAACCGGTTCAAGGCAGATGAAACCATAGACTTCAACCTTTCCGTTACAAAGTGCCGTCCGGCGCGGGGAGGCAATCTATTTTGCCTCGGGAGTCTAGGGGAGCAAGATGTGGCCAGATAGTTTTACGGCAGGCGCCACGTGGAATCAGCGAGTAGATGTCGCGTTATGACCGGCCGCGCGCATTGATTTCTGTATCGTTTTTCCGTACGCATCACGGGGGTTTCCGTGCTAGAATGGGGAGACTCCAGGGATATGTGTGGATTATTCCCATTTCGAGATACGGTTCGTCCATAATCGTTATGTCCATAAATCCGGCCTGTTCTAGATGGCGCATGATGGAGGCCCGGCTGTAAACGCGCATTTCCAGAGTTGTGCCCGGCCCACCGTGAAATGCCAGTTTAGTGTGCAGTTCGAATGTGCCGTCTTTGCGCCGGTTCACCATCACAAAATCATTGTCCATCTTGACGATCTCGAAACGATGAAGGTCTGGAAAGTGTTCCAGGGTGTCGGGTTGATGTGTGTATGGCACCGTGAACACAAAGGCTCCGCCCGGCTTCAGAATCTTGTAAGATGCTTCGAAGGCACGTGAAGCCGGCGGCGGAACGTGTTCATAAACTTCGGTTGAAATCAGGAAGTCGAAGACGTTCGAGTACTCTTCGGGTAGATTGCAGATGTCGAGAAACGGCTCCATGTGGAAATAGGTATTTAAATAATTGACCTTGCGGGGGAGTCGAGTCGCGTATCCCGTCCAATCGCTCAGGCCTACGCCGCGGATGTCTAGATTGGACGGCCACTCAGGAATAGCCATCGATTTGCCATGCAGTGCAAGGCTGAGCAGGTGGACGATGCTGCGCATACGCACGGACGAGCCGCAGGCATTGCACGAGGAGACTTCACGATCGATTTTCTCGACCGGACATTGTTCGACGAGAGTGCCGCAAACGTTGCATTGAAAGTCCAACTTTTCCACAACTCGTCCTTTTCGATGATCTACTACGCTTCGCGCTGTTGCCGGGGCGTCCGCTAATGGGTCTGCAGCCGTGTCGAACAGGTGACCGCAACGCGACCGAACGGCTGTGCGCATGTTCTCCTTCAGGCCAGCTTTGAGAGGAAGATAACAGGCCAGCCGCTGGAAAATATTTCTAAGCCGGGCAGACGGCAGTTTCTCGAAAGGTTTGTGGGGAGGTGCTCGCTTCGTCACTAAGGTCCTCCCGGCCCGGCTTCGCCCGGCGCTGGCCGCCCTATGCTCGGCAGTCTTAGCCAAATAAGTTCCGCATGGCAAAGGCGGTGTGATCTCTCCACAGTCTATCACCATCTGTTGGCAAATCTTGCCGCTTTCAACCCTTTTTGCATTGGCCGGGAGACCGGGCTGCCCCATGCTGCTGCAGAACTCCGGGTTGAATGGGCTGTTTGGCGCTGATAGAACGATTCCTCTGCTCCAGTTCGTTCGGCCGGTTTGCCTAATCCTGAAAAAGTAATCTGTTCAATAAGGTGATCGACATGATCTTGTCCCGCTTGATGCAAGGCAAGGACGACTACGCAAAACGCATTCAGGAACAAATCAACCAATATAAGAACGTCGATAATATGCATGCGGCGTTGTCGGACATGCACGAGTACTGGAAGCGGAAACATCTGGTTCCAGTTTGGCAAAAGGTGTGCGAGTCCACGAACGTCTATGACTTTTACGCTAGAAACTTTATACGCGGCATGGAAGAGACCGGTTCGCGGACGATGGCAAGCCTCGGTTCCGGCGACGGACGGCTGGAAATTGAAGTCGCCAAGAGAATGAAAACACTCGGCGCAAAAGACTTCGTCTTGCAGTGTGTTGAGTTATCCGAGCATCAAACGGGACGCGGTGACAAGCATGCCAAGGAAGCCGGCGTCAGCGACGTCGTCCAGCAGGTGTTAGGTGATTTCAATTCGTGGAAGTCGCCTGTGCCGCTCGCTGGCGTGATGGCCAATCACGCGCTGCATCACGTTGCCGATCTTGAGACGATGTTTTCAAATGCGCGGGAAGTTCTCGGGTTGAATGGAAAATTCATCACGATTGATGTTATCGGCCGCAATGGCCACATGCGCTGGCCGGAAACGCTCGACATAGTCGAGTCAATTTGGAATTTCTTGCCGATGGATAAGCGCTACCACAATATTTTCAAGAAGACCTGCAAAGACTACCTCAATCACGACTGCTCGACGCAGGGCTTTGAAGGTATCCGCGCGCAAGACATTTTGCCTGTCATGATGCAGAACTTCGAGTTTGAGTACTTCTTTGCTTATGGCGGCCTTACAGAGGCTTTTATTAATCGGGGTTACGGCGTGAATTTCGATGACAAGAAAGAGGAAGACAAAGCGTTTGTCGATTTTCTGCATAAGTTGAACGAGCTGTTGATCGACCTTGGTCACATCAAGCCGACGGTGATGTTTGCGTGCGCATCGCCGCAGAGAACACGTGAATTGCGTGTCTTTAAAAAGCGGACGCCTGAGTTTTGCGTGCGCGATACAAGCGCGTAGAACGAGCCAACAAGTCTGCGCTGGGTGCAGGGCACACAACAAGGGTCATTGCCACCGAATTCGTCGAACGAGGTCGCGCTCCTGTTCGGAGCTTTGGCTGGCGTAAATTGAGGAACTAAATTCTTGGACACACCCACTGACCCTAAGGCCCTTTATCTCGAGCTTCTTATCGGCTGTCTCTCGGGAACGATTTACGATGACCCGCCCAAAGGCCCTTGGTGGGATGGCAAGACTTTTAACCCGGACTCGCGCACACAAGGGCAGGATTGGCCTTCGAGGGCGCATTCGATGATCGGTCACCACAGATTGCGCAATCTCTGGCAGCTTGCGGAACGCGTCCTCCAAGAACGCATCCCTGGTGACTTTATTGAAACAGGCGTCTGGCGCGGCGGTGCATGTATCTTTCTACAAGCAGTCCTCAAGTCGAACGGCTGTGCCGACCGGCGCATCATATGCGCAGACTCATTCGCGGGGTTGCCTCCGCCTGAAGAACAGCTTTATCCTGCAGATGCCGGTGATACGCACTACCAACTTGAACAACTTGCAATTCCGGTGGAGGTGGTGAGGTCTAACTTCGAGAAGTACGGTCTTCTCAATGGCAATGTCGAGTTTCTGCAAGGTTGGTTCAAGGACACGCTTCCCACACTTTCCGACCGCACGTTTGCTCTGATCCGCCTGGATGGAGACATGTATTCCTCAACAATCGAAGCGCTTCAAGCGCTCTATCATCGTCTATCGCCGGGGGGGTTTCTAGTTGTTGACGACTACGGCGCCATTCCTGCATGCAAGCAGGCAGTAACTGATTTCCGGGAATCGCAGAAAATCACCAACCCAATCCACGAGATCGACTGGACAGGTGTGTGGTGGCAAAAAGCACAGGCCTAGTTCTAGCAGTGTCTTGACCGGAGAACGGCGCGAAGGCCGCGCCCGTCCCGGGTTCTAGAAGTAGGAGGCCCGATTGGGTGAACTCTATCGCCAATTTATTGCGCGCGACGACCTCGACATACATAAGTGGCACGACTATTTTCCGATATATGAGCGCTACTTTTCCAAGTTTCGCGGCAAGACGACAAAGATGCTGGAAATTGGCGTCCAAGGAGGCGGCTCTGCGAGGCTATTTGCCGATTGGTTGGGTCCATCTGCGCGCATGACCGGTCTCGACATTGATCCGCGGTGCAGATCACATGCCATCCCGGGCCTTATTGATATTGAAATTGGCGATCAAGCAGATCGCCAGTTCCTGCGCCGCGTGGCAGAATCTTTGGGACCGTGGGATATCATTCTCGATGATGGGGGCCATACGGATAATCAAATTCTAACTTCTTTCGAAGAGCTGTTTCCGTTCGTTAATGATGGCGGCATCTACCTAATTGAAGACACGCACGCACACTATTTCGACAAGTCGTTCCGTGATCATCCTGAAAACAAAAGTGTCGTGAGCTTTGTGGCAGACCACTTTGCCAGCCTGCATCATTGGACAGGCCAAATGGATATGTTCCAACATTGGCATGTTCCACCTAATCAGCGGACGAGAACGGTGGAGGCCTCGTATAACGCTCGGAATATTTCGGCCGTCCACTGCTATGATTCGGTGATCGTCGTTGAAAAGGAGCAGCGCCATGAACCATTTTGCGAAGTAAGAACCAACGGTGTTGTGCGAAAGACGGCCTTTACCTATCCCAGGCATGCGGCAGACAGTGAGACCGACTTGATGCGTGCCGAGTTGCGCGCACTGAAGGCGTCGGCGTCGTGGCGGTTGACCGCGCCGCTACGCTTCTTGTCTGGACTGCTAAAATAGCGTTCGTATGCGCAAATGTGATATCGGCGACTTGGTGTTAAACTGTTTGAAATGCAGTTAGTGACCAACAATGCTAGGCGCCTGTTTTGTCATTCAGCCAACGGAGAATTTTGTGATTTCAGACCTGGTATTAGCATTCAGAAGGCCAGGGATGTGGATGTACTCTGCTTGGATCACGTTTCTACTCAAGTATCGAAAAACGTTTATTGGCCCGTTGTGGATAATCGCGGGCCCGGCAATGTTCATCATAATTCTTGGAACTCTCTTCGGCAATGTCATGGGACATGACGCTAGAGATTTCGTGCCGCACCTGGCTGTGGGTCTCGTGTTTTGGGGTTATCTGAATTCGATTGCAACTTCTGCGCCCCGCATTTATTTGCAGTTCCGGGCTTCCTTGTTGCAAGGTCACGTAAACCACATGAATCTCGTCATGCGGACGATCTTCAGCTCATTCGTGGTGTTCATTCATCAGGCAGTGATTATCATCGCGGTGCTGCTGATCTATCGCATTACGCCCACAGCATCTTGGCTCTACTTTATCCCGGCTGCGGCGCTCACGTTATTACACAGTATCTGGGTTATTGTGGTGCTCGGCATTCTGGGAGCGAGATATCGAGATCTCGCTGAAGTTGTAGAGATGGTCATGAGGATCGCGTTCCTGGCGACTCCGATTATCTGGAAAGTCGGCGAGGAACAGGGGCGCGGTTCAATTGTAGGGGTGTATCTTGTATTAAACCCATTCTATCATGTGATCGAACCGATGAGAGGTGCGATTCTTGGGACGCCAATTGCAGCGCAGAGCTGGATCATCTCGTTTATGATCGCTCTCGTTGGACTCGCACTCGCGGAGGTTCTTTACCGGAAGTACCGGCACTTGGTTGTGTTGTGGACCTAACGTGCGGCTGCGGCAAAACTAAAGTGCCAATTAACTTATTGGTGTTGAGACAGACGCCGCGAATTTGGGGACTAGAAGAGGCCCATGACGACGTTTCTGGTCCTCCTCACAGGTTACATCCTTTCGCAGTTCTATCGTTCGTTCTTGGCTGTCATCGCGCCTGAGCTTTCAGCGGAACTGCATCTTTCAGCGACTGATCTCGGCAACATCTCTGCGGCGTGGTTTGCCGCCTTTGCTCTTATGCAGTTCGGCGTCGGAGCGGCACTCGACCGGATCGGGCCAAAGCGAACCGTGTCCGTCTTGATGCTTGCTGGGGTCGCCGGCGCGCTCCTCTTTTCACGCGCGCAATCGAGCAACGATGCCATCGCCGCAATGGCACTTATCGGCGTTGGCTGTTCGCCCTCGCTCATGGGGCCGCTCTATATCTTTGCCCGCAATCACACGGCCGAGCGCTTTGCATTATTGTCGTCCGCCATGATTGGGTTTGGCAGCATTGGCAATTTTCTGGGTGGCACACCGCTGGCCCTCGCGCAGCAGAGTTTTGGCTGGCGATCAGTGTTCGTGGGTCTCGCCGGATTGAGTCTGTTGTCGGCATTGCTTGCGGCCGCGCTGGTGCGTGATCCGTCCCGGTTATCGAACCATGCACAATCGCCCCATGGCGGCGTTGTCTACGGCTTGCGCGAGATTCTATCGATCCGTGGCCTGTGGCCCATCTGGCCGCTGATGGCTGTGGGGTACGGCGTCTTGATTGCGGAACGGGGACTTTGGGTTGGACCTTATTTGTCGGATATTCACGGGCTAGCCCCCGTTGAGCGCGGTCACATTATTTTACTCATGGCGTCGGCCATTGTAGCTGGGGCGTTTGCCTATGGTCCGCTCGAAGCGTGGCTCGGCGAACGCAGAAAGCTCGTACTGGCCGGAAGCGTTGTTGCAGGCCTTGGGCTGTTGACGCTTTGGTATCTGCCTGAACCCCACATTGCGGTTGCGACAGTTACGCTGTGCGTGTTCGGTTTCGCTGGCATGACCTACGGCGTGATGATGGCGCACATCCGCCGCTTCATCCCCGAACACATACTGGGGCGCGGGATGTCATTTGCAAATTTCCTCTGCATGAGTGGAGCTGGGATGTTGCAGATATTTTCCGGGGTCTATGTCGATCAACTCCGCGCCTCAGGACTCGCGTCCTCTCTCGTCTATGCACGGCTGCATTTGGCATTGGCGGCGGTCTTGTTAGTTGCAACCGCCGTCTACATCTGGTCATCTGAAAAAAAATGAATCCGAAATCTCTAACTACGCCGGGCAATCGGCGATAGACGCGATGCGATGGCCTTATGCTCTCCGACTTGCGAAACCATCGAGCATTTCTTGGTCGAAATTTGGCCATTCGAAAAGAGATTCATCGATCACGTCTTGGGTCGCGTTTCAGTGCGGCCGAAGCCGGGGGTAATAACTTGAGTACACAAAGTACAAAGGGGGCCGCATGTCCAGTTCTCGCTTTCGCACCCGTCTCGTTGTTCGCCAGCGCCATCGCGACGAGCCACAGAAAAAATCCGCACCAGCCAAAACGAACAGCAACAGCCGCGATGCAACGCTAGAGTCCTTCCGCATTTAATGGAATCTCGGGGGATTCCCAAATCAGCTGAAATCTGATTCAAGCTTCTTGCTGGGATCGGAGGCCAGCACAGATGGCTCGACCCTATTCCCTTGATTTGAGAGAACGTGTTGTCGCG
>JANOKW010000161.1:0-1652 GCA_031419475.1 Hyphomicrobium sp.
AAGCCATGAAGACCATGAACCAAATCGCGGCGCCCCGATCGGGAACGGTCACCGCGATCTTTTTCGAGAATTCGCACCCGGTCGAGTACGGCGAAGTTCTCATCATCATCGAATAATCGGCACGACGCCGGAACCACACCCCCAGACGGAAGGCGCTTTCATGTTCGACAAGATACTCATCGCCAACCGTGGAGAAATCGCGCTACGGATCCAGCGTGCCTGCAAGGAATTGGGAATTGCAACCGTCGCTGTGCATTCAACAGCGGATGCTGACGCAATGCACGTCAGACTGGCTGACGAAAGCGTGTGCATCGGCCCGCCAGCCGCTCGCGATAGCTACCTCAATATACCAGCCCTCGTGACCGCATGCGAAATCACCGGCGCCGATGCTGTTCATCCCGGCTACGGCTTTCTCTCGGAAAACGCCCGTTTCGCCGAGATCCTCGAAGAGCATAAGATCACCTTCATTGGCCCGACCAGCGAACACATTCGCATCATGGGCGACAAGATCGAAGCCAAAATCACCGCCAAGAAATTAGGCATCCCCGTGGTGCCGGGCTCGGATGGCGCCGTTGCCAACGAAGCCGAGGCGATGAAAATCGCTAAAGCCATGGGCTTTCCAGTGCTCATCAAGGCCTCTGCTGGTGGCGGCGGGCGGGGCATGAAAGTGGCCAACAGCGCCGCCGACCTCGGACTTGCCTTCGCGACAGCCCGCACCGAATCCAAGGCTGCCTTCAACGACGACGCGGTCTACATTGAGAAATATCTCCAAAAGCCGCGTCACATCGAAATCCAAGTCTTTGGCGACGGCAAAGGCAACGCAGTCCACCTCGGCGAGCGCGACTGCTCGCTCCAGCGCCGCCACCAGAAGGTGTTGGAAGAAGCACCATCTCCTGCCCTTAACGCCGCGCAACGTAAAAGAATTGGCGAAACGGTCGCTGACGCCATGCGTAAAATCAAATACCGGGGCGCAGGTACGGTCGAGTTCTTGTTTGAAGACGGCGAATTCTTCTTCATCGAAATGAACACAAGACTGCAGGTCGAGCACCCCGTTACAGAAATGGTGACCGGCATCGATCTCGTGCTTGAGCAAATCCGTGTTGCCTCCGGCGCGCCGCTTAGCTTCACGCAAGAAGACGTCGTGTTCTCCGGCCACGCTATCGAATGCCGCATTTGTGCGGAGAACCCCAAGACATTCCGCCCCTCGCCGGGCAAGATCAGTTATTGGCATCCGCCCGGCGGTCTCGGCGTGCGCGTCGATAGCGGCGCCTATCAGGGTTACACAATCCCGCCCTACTACGACAGCTTGATCGGCAAGCTCATCGTCCACGGAAAGACGCGCAACGACTGCATGATGCGCCTCAGGCGCGCGCTCTCGGAGTTTGTCATCGACGGGATTGAGACGACAATTCCGTTGTTCCAGGATCTAGTGCGGCAATCCGACATCGTCGACGGACTTTATGACATTCACTGGCTCGAAAAGCATCTCGGAATGAAATAGACTACGTCCGGGAGGCGCAATTTTCTGCGCGCGTTACTCCGTTTTTCTGAACTGGTTAGAGGCCCAATGGCGTCGCGCGACGACCCAACGATCGAGATCACCGCCCAGGTGCTTCTCAAAGCCTACAGTTGCGGCATCTTTCCCATGGCCG
>JANOKW010000162.1:0-2257 GCA_031419475.1 Hyphomicrobium sp.
CCTCAGCATGGAAGAAGCGTGCGAGCGCTACAAGCTGACTGTGGACGAATTCTTGTCTTGGCAGCGCTCGATCGACAAGCACGGTCTACCCGGGTTGCGCGCAACGCGCATACAGCACTACCGCGAGTAACGTAAACTCCTGCGATAAAATTTTAACGAGCGGTTCGCCAGCGCGCGCCGCTCGTTCGCTTTTTTGTTAAGCTGTGGGTCACCAAGTTTGTGGGTCACCAAGTTCGTGCAGGGCCCTAGGGTGCCACGCCGGGTGCCACTCAGGTGCCACTCAGGGCGCCACTAGGGGTGCCGCTGGCTTGCCCTGGGGCGCGGAGACCTTTTTCTTCATCGGACTGGACTTCGGTTTAACAACTGCGGGCTTTGCCGCCGCCGGAGCGAGTATTGGCACTTGCGGCGACCAATTGGCTGCCGTTGACGTGCCAGCGCAACCCGTATCGCCGCGCGACCAGCGGATCACATCCGCCGCCATGATTTCCGCCATCGGTTCCGGCATTTTAAGGTTCTCTGTTGCGATCGTCGCGTTCGACTCGTCCTTGGGGTCGATCTTGATCAGATAGGCCTTGGGGCCTCGTGGGTTGGGCTGCGAGGCATCGCGATTGTGGATCGTAATCTCGGCTTTGCCCCCGCGCGAGGGTGCGTCCGCTTCCGCGTTATAGATATAATCCTTCTTGAGCGGGCCCGTTGCGCCAAACCAGCAGCCGACCGCGCCGCGCGCTACTTTGGTGTACAACTCCGTTGCCGAACCCTTTGGCGGTGCCTCAGCGGGCGCTGTGAGGGCTGCAACCGAATCAAGAGACGGCAATTTCGGCGCGTCCGGCATGGTCCAGGACGGGCTTTCGCTGATGCTGGAACATCCGCCACCCCAAATCCCTAAGGCCACAACGACCAGAATGACTGCGCTTTGACGTGCGATGATCAAGCCTTTGCCCCTGCGAGCGCTTTTTCCTGTAGAACGGGCAACCCCGTGCACCATTTGCAGGCGATTGCCGTCCCCCACAAGAGGGTTATCCACGGAGCCAGCAGCGCACTTAATGCGAAAAAGGCGGCGCCCCGGTGGCACCGCCATTTTTTATTCAACGTGAGCAAATCCGGGTTCTGCCGGAAAAACTGGTTAGCGCAGGCCTGCGCCTAACATTCTGTCCGGACGCCGGCGGCCCGACCGCATATCGTCGCGGGTCTCGATTTGAGCTGCCGCTCGGGCAAACTGCTCGGCCGCATCGTCGCGTTCCCGGATGGCTTCGGCCAGTTGTTCGCGCATCGCTTCAGTTGACGTGCGCAGGTTATCGCGGCGCTGGGCCGCTGATTTGGCGTAGGTGGAATAAGAAAAATGGCCCCGGTCGCGAATTCCCGTGCGGTCTTCCTCGGCCTGAATCTGCCGGTCAAGGTCAACGGCCATCGTGTCGAACTCGCGGATGATTCGCTCGATCTCATCGACTTTACGGCTCTTCTCGTCGACCGCATACCGACGCAAGCGCATTGCGTTTTCGCGTGCCTTCATTGTTCGATACCCTTTACAAATTCGAACCCGTGATAACCCTGATTATCCAAGAAACGTGCCAACAAGTCCGGTGGTTCCTCAGTGTCCGGTCGGTCCTCAGTGAAGCCCGTAATGTATTGCTGCACGGCTGCAGCATGGCCAAATTGCTGTCACCACAAATAGCCTTGAGATTTGGTATAACACTCTGCCATTAAGTTGCGGTAAAGCAACGCAAACTTTTTTCTCGGCTGAGCGGCGTTCAGCGGTCACTTTTTTGCCGTCTAACCTCTAGGGCCAAATCGCGAATTCTGTTAGCTGTTGATTCGTATCGAACTTCGGCCACCCTTCGCGGGGTCTGCGCCGGGAGGGGTGGGCGCCCCGAACGAAACAGGCGCGGGTTGGCCAAATGGGCGGTCGAGAGGGCACAAGTTCTAATAATTTCAGGTTGTTACAGCGGGCCGTCTTCGGCGCGAGCGGGGATGCTTTTGTGTCCGTTGGCGGCGAGTTGCGATTCAACGCCGGGTTTACGTGTCAAGAGACTCGAAATAAATTTTTCGAGACGATTGATCCCATATGTAACACGCAAGAGAAAATTAGGGTTTGTTAACCTCTCATCGTTAACTTCCCAACGAATGGCTTAGCTCGAAGCAGTTGTGCGTTCTCTTTGGGGCGGAGAGCAATCGGAACGCGGACGAGGCACGAGAGGAACGGCTATGCGAGTTCTACTAATTGAAGACGACAGCGCCACGGCGCAAAGCATCGAGCTGA
>JANOKW010000163.1:0-1802 GCA_031419475.1 Hyphomicrobium sp.
CACACGTTCAACGGCGTGGTCTACGGCATTGGCGCAGAATCCTACGTGCTGCCAAATCTCTCGGTTCGTCTCGAAGCCCTGCGCTATGACTACGGTGCCGACGCCCTGTCGTTCGGCGGAGCCAGCGCCGCCGCTCAGAATATCGACCCCGGCGACACCGTGGTCCGCGCTGGCGTGACTTTTCATCTGAACTAAATCCGGTCTGCCGCGCTCAGTTCACTTCGCTACGGCCGCCTAGAGTGCTTCCGGAAAAAGCCTGTCCCCGCGCGACCACTTGGCAGTCCCCTTGCGGGGAAGGCGGGGATGGGAACCGGTTTTCCGAAAAGAAGCACGATAAGACAAAGTGCTAGGGTCTGCCCTTGATTCAATCAAAACCGGACAGTTTCTAGAGCCGGCGCTTAGATTTGGCGAGGCCAAGGTGACGCCGCCGCCTGGACAAATTATCGTCCTGCTGCATAGGTTTTGATCGCCGCGATCCGTTCATCTATCGATGGATGGGTCGCAAGAAATCCGGAGACGCGCAGGCGCACCGGGTTCTCGATAAAGAATGCCTCCATACGCGACATGACGTCGAACGAGGCATTCTTCTCTATCTTGCGCAATGCCGAAATCATGGCGTCTGGATTTTTCGTTAACTCAACGGACCCGGCGTCAGCCAAATACTCCCGCGAACGCGAATGCCCAAAACGGATGTGTGTTTACACCCCCCAAGTCAAAAAGCCGAGGGCGATGGCCAGCATGATGGCCAGCGCGGCGCCGCCTCCGCCATCACGATCGCGCCGCGACGGCACACCGCCAATGCGGTCGCCATCGCCCGAATGCTTGTCGCGCGGCGACCACCCATAAGGGAAATCCCAACGCCGCACGCTCATGTCGCCAACGAACGCGAAAATACCGGCAAATATAATGGCGATGACCATCATCTGCGTGTCGCGATTGCGAATGTGGGTAAGTTCATGAGCCAGCACCGCTTCAATCTCAGGCTCATCAAGCGTGTCCAATAGCCCGCGGGTCACCGCCACAACGTAATCGCCTTCTCTGAGGCCTGCCGCATACGCGTTTAACGCCGGTGTCTCGATAATTTCGAGCCGAGGCATGACTAGGCCACGCGACACGCAAAGATTTTCGAGAGCATTGTAAAGTTCCGGCGCGTCCTGCCGGGTGACGCTCTTGGCCCCCGTCGCCCGCCGGATCATGGCGTCCTGAAAGGCATAGGCGATACCAAACCAAAGAATGGCTGCGAGCGCGGCAAACGGCCAGGTGCTCCAGAACTGTTCAGCGGAAAGACCGAGGATCTGTTCGAAGGTCCCACCCTGCAGCGCATTCAAAATAAGCAAGAACGAAAACTGCAGGGCGTGAAGAAGGGCAATAAAGCCGATCAATAGAATGACCGACCTTATCCGGTTTGCCCGGATATGACCGTACAGTCCGTAGGCCTGAAACATGCAGCCATTCCCTCAATTCTCAGCACTGTTTCGGCCACCGGCTTGTTATAAATTCCAACCGCCACTCAGAACTGCACTTTGGGCGCGGTGGAGGCTGCTTTGCGCTCGCCTTCATCGAGATTAAAGAAGTCCTGAACCGCAAAGCCTAAGGCGCTAGAAAATAGAACGGCGGGGAAACTTTCGCGCGTTGCGTTGTATTCGGCGGCCGCATTGTTGAAGAAGCGCCGCGCGGCCGCGATCTTGTTTTCGAGATAGCCGAGTTCGCTTTGCAGCTGCTGGAAATTGGCGTTGGCTTTGAGATCGGGATACGCCTCCGCAACGATCATCAATTGACGGAGGGCTTGCGTAAGCTGCCCC
>JANOKW010000164.1:0-4474 GCA_031419475.1 Hyphomicrobium sp.
GAACCCATCGAACGCGCCAAGCGCCGCGACCTGGGCAATTGCAGGAGCTGCAATAAAGAGGTTCTGCGCTAAGCGCTCGACAACCCGCACAAGTCCTGGCGGGACAATCATCCAACCCACGCGCCAGCCCGTCATGGAAAAATATTTCGAGAAGCTGTTGATGACGATCGCATGATCGGAAAACTGCAACGCCGTTGCGGCGGGGCGCTCATAGGTCAGTCCGTGATAGATCTCATCGGATATAAAGGCGATGCGCTTGGCTTCACAGAGGCGCGCGATTTCCCCGAGCCGTTCCGGCGTCGCCATTGTGCCAGTGGGATTGGCGGGGCTGGCGATCAGCAGCCCATCAAGGCCGCCGTTCTCCGCCGCCGCTGCAATCTGCGCCGCATCCGGCATCCAGCCATTCGCTGGGCCCGTTTCAAGAATGGGGGTCTCACAGCCGAAAGCTGAAAGAATGTGCCGGTAGCACGGATATCCCGGCGACGTCAGGCCAACCCGCGCTCCCGCATCAAACAGCGCCAAGAATGCCAAAACAAACGCCCCCGACGAGCCGGTTGTCACGACCACTCGATCCGGCGCAATCGAAAGGCCGTACCAATCGCGGTAAAGCTCAGCGATTCGTTCTCTGAGAGCTGGCATCCCCAGTGCCAGTGTGTAGCCGAGATTATCGCTTTCAAGTGCGCGCGCGGCGGCAAGACGGGCGGAGCGTGGCGCGGGCGTGCTGGGTTGCCCCACCTCCATATGGATGATGTTGTGACCTGTGGCCTCACGCTCGGCGGCGGCGCGCATGACATCCATGACAATAAAACTGTCGATGTCGCTGCGCCGGGCAGCGCGTCTTAGCAGTTCAATTTCTGGCAAATGTCCGGCCTCGGTCATCGTACTTTGCCGCCTCATACTGGTGCATCGCGCATTACCATCAAGTAAGGCCATTAGCCGTGCCTTGCTGGCGCCCAATTGTGCATTGCTCATGGGTGCCAACTCATGTGGCCTACTGTTTCACAATCTTTTCAAGCCTTTGGCTAGGGTCGAGCGCGAAATGAGGTGAAATCATACGTTTGACGGGTCCTCGCCGGGCGCATAGCATTGTACAATCAGGGCGCCAATCTGGCGAAATATCTTTGCTTGCCGGGGCGAAATCAGCCGGGGTAAGTCAGCCGGGGCAATCAGGGCCGCAAGGAATGCCAGCTATATCCATGCCAGCGAAAAGAACCCGCTTCTTCAATCATGCGCGCCGCCTGCTTCAGGCCCGCGCACTTGTGGCTTCGATCTTGATTGGGCTGATGCCCGCCTCAGTTCAGGCTCAGGGCCTATCGCTCATCCGCGATAGCGAGGTTGAAGCCCTCCTCAACGATTACGCCAAACCGATATTCCGCGCTGCTGGCCTCGGATCGGGGCGCATCACCATGCGCATCGTTAAGAATGATGCATTCAACGCCTTCGTGCTCGATGGCCGCAATGTCTTCGTGCACACGGGAACGCTTCTACTCTCTAAGTCACCGAATGAAGTCATCGGCGTACTCGCCCACGAAACCGGCCACATCGCGGGCGGCCATATGGCATCCCTCAGAGCCCGCATCGCCAAGGATCAAACGCGCGCCCTACTGACGCAAATCATCGGCATTGGCGCGATGGTTGCGGGCGGCGTTTCTGGCGGCGACGGCGGACGCGATGCCATGGCCGGCGGTCAGGCCGTTTTGCAAGGCGGCAACGAAGTGATCATGCGCGGCTTGTTGTCGGAGAGACGCTCCCAGGAAAGCGCCGCAGACCAGGCGGGCCTCCAATATCTCAATTCTACCAAGCAATCGGGCCAGGGCATGCTCACAACGTTCGAGCGTTTCCAGCAGCAGGAATATGTGTCCGACCAATTCAAGGATCCGTTCGTGCGCAGCCATCCAGTCGCGACCGACCGTTTGGCGCGGTTGCGCGATCTCGTAAACAAGAGCCCCTTCATCGCCGCGACCGATTCGCCTGACCTCCAGCTGCGCCACGATCTGATGCGCGCGAAGCTGTCGGGATATCTTGAGCGCCCAGGCATTGTCTTCAATCGCTATCCAACGACCGACAAATCGCTCCCCGCCCGCTACGCACGCGCAATTGCCCGTTTTTTCCAAGGCGGTACGGGCGCGCTGGAAGCAGCGTCTGCCGAAGTCGATGCGCTCATTAAAGATCAGCCAAACAACGGCTACTTCTGGGAGGTCAAAGGCGACCTGCAGATGCGCTCTGGCAAAATGAAAGACGCTATCCCAAATATGCGCCAGGCCTTGAAGCTGGCCCCGGACAGTCCCCTGATACGGGTGCAACTGGCCATTGCGCTCCAACAGGACAACAACCCGGCCGCAGTCACAGAATCGGTTGAATTGCTGCGCAAGTCCCTGATCGAAGACCAGAACTCACAAGCCTATCGGATGCTGGGCAGCGCCTACTACAAACAGGGCAAAGGACCGGAAGCCGACGCGATGACTGCGCAGGCTTATTTCCTTGAAGGGAACCTCAAGCAATCCCAGATCTTTGCCAAACGGGCACAATTGAAGTTGCGCCAAGGTTCGCCCGAATGGATAAAGAACGACGACATCATCAATTATCGCGCCGAACAACTTGAGCCCCAATAAGCCGCCACTCAGCCACCCCAGTGAGACACGAAAGAGATCGCTTATGACATCGTATTTGCCACGCACATTCGCACAAGCCCGGACAGCGGCAGCGCGCCTCGCGGCCTCGTGCGCGTTCCTTGCAGCGGGCTTCGCAATTTTACCACAACCGTTCGCCTCCCCAGCAGACGCCGCTGACGCCGCCTTCAGCGACGAGCAGAAAAAAGCCATCGGCGAGATCGTCAAAGATTATCTGATCAAGAACCCCGAACTCATCGTCGAGGTGCAACAGGCACTCGAATCCAAGATGGAGCTGGAACAGGCCGAGAAACTCAAGTCCTTCATGTCCGAGAACGCTAAAGACATCTATCGCAATCCCGATAGCCCAGTTGCCGGCGATCCCAACGGCGACATCACTGTGGTCGAGTTCTTCGATTACAACTGCGGCTACTGCAAACGCGGCATGACGGAAGTCCAGAAACTAATCGAGGGTGATAAGCGCGTGCGCGTGGTGTTCAAAGAGTTGCCGATCCTGTCGAAAGGTTCGGAAGAGACCGCCAAAGCCGCGCTCGCCGCCAAGCGTCAAGGCCAATACTGGGAATTCCATCAGGCCATGCTGTCGTCCAAGGGGCAAGCCAACGAAGCCTCGTCACTCAAGGCGGCCGAAGCGCTTGGGCTCGACATGGCTAAATTCAAGACCGATACGTCGGGCGAGGCCGTCAAAAACGAGCTCGAAGGCATGAAGGCACTCGCCAAGAAAATGGGCATCAACGGCACGCCCCACTTCCTGGTCGGCGATAAGTCGATTGCCGGCGCGCCGGAGGATTTGCACGATCAGCTGAAGATCCTCATCGCCGACTTCCGCAAGTCCGGCTGCACCACCTGCTGACACGTTCAGTTTTTGTCTGTTTTTATTGTTATTATACAGATGGTTGACTTAAGGGACGCCCATCAACAAAACCGTCGTTGGGCGCCCTTTCGCATGTGCGTGAAAGCTGGTAGACCGCATGAGATCAAGACGCCAATTCGCGCGTCCTCATTCCGACTAGCCGCTAACCAGATAGCCCGCCCATCAGATGGCCAAACCCATTTATGTCCTAAACGGCCCCAACTTGAACATGCTCGGCACGCGCGAGCCCGCCATTTATGGCAGCGATACACTTGCCGACATCAAAACTCGCGCTGAAGCGTGCGCCAAAGGCCTTGGGTTCAATGTCGACTTTCGCCAGTCCAACGTCGAGGGCGAACTGGTCGACTGGATTCAGGAAGCGCGCACCAAGGCACAAGGTATTATTCTTAATGCCGGTGGTTACACGCATACTTCGGTCGCCATTCTGGACGCCCTCCAGGCGGCGGAACTGCCCGTAATCGAGGTGCATCTCTCAAACATTTTCCGCCGCGACCAGTTCCGCCAGCATTCCTATATTTCGCTGGCCGCGACGGGCGTGATATGCGGGCTCGGTGCCAAGGGCTACGAGTTGGCGCTTGAAGCCATCGCCGACGTGCTACAGCGCAGCGCTCAGCGTTAAACTGTTCGAATATTCGCAATGACCGATTAAGACGCAAGAGGAAGGAATACGATGACGGCGAAAGACCAAGGGGCGAAGCCCAGCGCCGAAGGCCAGATGATCCGCGAATTGGCTGAGCTTTTGAACGATACGGGACTAACCGAGATCGAAATCGAAAAGAGCGGCCTCAAAATCCGCGTCGCACGCTCGGTCACGGTTTCAGCCGCGGCCTACGCGCCAGCGCCCGCCGCTCTCGCCCCGCCGCCGCCAAGCCTTGCGGCAGCAGCGCCCGCGCCCGTATCGTCTGCGCCCGATCCTGCAAAGCATCCTGGCGCCGTCAAGTCGCCTATGGTCGGCACGGCCTATCGCTCGGCA
>JANOKW010000165.1:0-1521 GCA_031419475.1 Hyphomicrobium sp.
TCACACGCTTCATGTTGTAGGCGAGCACGTTGAGCGCCATCTCGGTCGCGACCTTGGGCAGCGTCGTGCACAAGAAGTGCGTCGCGCCCATCCAGCATTTGATGGTGCCGAAAGGGTGCTCAACAGTCGATCGACGTACGCGCATCGCATCGGGATTGTGATCGAGCCGCGTCTGGACTTTTTCGAGCACGGCCTCGTGTTCCCAACGCGTGATCCGGCGCTCTTTGCCCGTCGTGCATTGGGTCTTCAGCGGGCACTTGCCGCACGCATTTGTCCAATAGCGATGCAGTTTTTTTGCCGTCTTCGATCAGCGTCATCCGGCGCGGCAGCGCCTCGCCCGCCGGGCAGCGATAGACGTCGTCAGCAGTGACATCAACGAAGTCCTGCTTGCCAAACCGGTCCGCCGCCTTGGCGCCAGACGTCTGCGGCTTCGGCAGCGTGACGGTGATGCCGGACAGCTCACAGGCTAGGATTTCTACGCCGCTGAAGTAGCCGCGATCGGCGACGACATCGAGCTTGGCGGCTCCCATCTCGACACGGGCTTGCTCGGCCATATCGGCAAGCGCGCTGCGATCCGTGCCGACATTCGTCACCTCGTGAGCGACGATCAGATGGTGTGTGCTATCGACCGCGCTTTGCACATTATAGCCAACACTTCCGGTGTCTTTCCCACTTGTCGCCATGGAGCGCGCGTCGGGATCGGTGAGCGAAATTTGCTTGTCCTTGCTCGCCTCCAACTGGATATTGATCGCGTTGAGGCGCGCGGTTTCTTCCTTCAATTTTCCGATCTTGTCTTTGAGCCGCGTGACTTTTGCAGCCGGTACGTCGGCGCCCTGGGCGGCCTGCCGGTCGGCGGTCTCCAGTTGCGACATGTAGCGCGCTATACTCTCATCGATCCGCTCGAGGCGCCGCTTCATCTTGGCCTCGGTGAAATTCTTGTCGCGCGCATTCACGGCCTTGAACTTCGAGCCGTCGATGGCGACGCTGGCCTTCGCGAGCAGATCGAGCTTCCCACAGATCGCCACGAACGCGCGGCACGTCTTGCAAATCGGAGCCCCGTAGTCTTTGCGGAAGTCGGCGATGGTCTTGAAGTCAGGCGCAAGCTTTCCCGTCAACCAGATCAGTTCGAGGTTGCGCTGGCATTCGCGCTCCAGGCGACGGCTCGAAGGGATGCGGTTGAGATAACCGTAGATGTACAGCTTCAGCATCATCGCCGGGTGGTAACCCGGCCGGCCGGTCTCAAGCGGGGCGATGCTGGTGAACCCCAAGGTCTTGAGATCGAGCCCGTCAACAAAGGCATCGACAGCGCGACCTGGGTTCTCCTCGCCAACGTAGTCGTCGAGCGACGCTGGCAACAATGTGCTCTGACTGCGATCAACCCCTGTGACGAAACCGGCCATCCATCCCCCCCGATTCAGTGGGGCGATTCTAGCATGATCTGTAGGCGTTTTCACACAGCCTGGGCCACAAGCGGATATGCGGCGCAGCTTAGCGGCAGCGCTCTGTGATCAGTGCACATAA
>JANOKW010000166.1:0-2984 GCA_031419475.1 Hyphomicrobium sp.
CGCGTCACCCACATGGACTGATGATCATCGAAGCGGAAAGAGGTTCCGGTGTTGAGCGGGTCTACGCTCGTCTTCTCAGTTCCGAAGTCGTAGTAGAGCGCTTCGCTGACGATACTGATCCGGTCACTGTAGGCATACTCGGTGCCGACACCGCCGACCCAGCCGAGGCGTGTGTCATCGAACAGCTTGACGCTCAGGGGGGGGACACCGTTGAGTGTGCCGGTTGTGGCGAAATCAGCCCAGGCGATACCGCCTGTGGTGTAGAGCATCAAACCTTCGATGGCGAAGCCCAGGCGCGTGCGCACGCTGCCGTACCAGTCGGTCGAGCGCGAGATGTTTACGGTGTTATTCAAATAATTCTCGCTGCTACCGAGGTCCGCGAACGACAAATCAGCAACCACACCCCACACGACCGAGCAATTCTGCACGTTGAAGCCGACCGAACCACCGATCGCGATTGAACTCTCGTCATGGGTGACTTCCGTGCCGAACAGATCGCGATCCGTCAGCCGAGATTCCAATGTCGCGAATGCTCCATGCACGCCGGCGTAGAAGCCGTTGAAGCGGTTGTCGCAGCCGCCGCCGTAGCTCTGAGCTGCTGCGGCTTTGCTGCCCTTGGACATGCCGTCTGCCAGCGCCGGCATCGAACCGACGACAAAGGCGAGGGCCGCGCCGATAGCGACCGTCGTAATGGATTTCATCATGGGTCCTGTTCCTGTTGTTGGGCGAGCTTGCGTCATTGAGGCAGCACGTGACGCGGACCAGCCTCTCTCAACTGATCAGTTCACTCCTATAAGATGATTCTTCAGCCCTAGTCGAGCAATCCGAACCACTTAGCCCTTGGAGCCTGCCAGTCAGCGAACACTTGGCGAACTCCGACGCGTGGAGGCCGATATGGCTACCGTCCGTCTCGACGAAATTTCCTGATCGGCGAGGGCAAGCAAGACTTGCCGCCAATCGGTTCAGGATCGCCGTACACGTTGATTTCGGCATCACCCGCCCGGGCGGGGCGGCGCAGACGCGACGGCCCTCACGGCGCCATTCAGCGGCCCACCTCCGGTGGGGGCGGCGCGCAAGCTATGCCACTGCGCGACCCCCTGCAAGCCATGTGCTTCGAGGCTTCGGCCAGAGGCCGATAAGGCGTAAGCATCCGGCGAAGGCCGCAGGGTAGGTCGGGAAATTTCCCGGTTGCACCGTCGGCGGGACCCTTTGTCGGCAACTGTTGGGATCAGGCGGCCTGCTTCGCAGCTTCGCTGTCGCGCGCGGCTTTCCAGTGCCACGGCAACAACTCGTCGATCCGCAGCATCGGGTGATCGGGTATTCGGGCGAGGACATCGGCGAGCCACGCCTTGGGGTCGACGTCGCAGAGCTTCGCCGTCTCGATTGCGTATTCCGACGAAGCCGGACAGTGAATACGATCGAAGCCCGACAGTAGTCCGAGCCATTGCGGACATCAGTCCGACGAAGCCGGACAGCGCCACCCATCGACGGGCTCAGCGAGAGGCGGACGCGCTCCGTTTGATGGCCGCACGAGGCGCGACAGCGAGCACCCGTCACCGCCGGAACGCTAGCCGCGCTACATGTCGAGTTTCAAACTACAGGCTCAAGCGTTTCCAGGACGGGTGCGAACGACGGAGGTCTTTGCTCGGGCTCCCCGTCATCGAAGAACCACCTGGCCTCGATCGCCGCCTGCTCAGACAACCGTGGGAACGAACTCTGTCCGAACCAGTCGGTATCACCAGGTGACGTCGACGCCCGGGTATCGACTGAAGCGCATATCCGCACTGCCGCTACGATGCTGACGGAGGTTGTTCGGGCGGACTTCGACATCACTCGGCTTCCAACTGACAGAGCAACCAGGAGAGGAAAGCCTATTGTGCCATCGTCGGAGGCGATAGCGTCAAATCGTCTTATCCACAGCAAGAGGGGGTCAGCATTCTTGACATGCGCGTCGTCGACCTCAAGCCCGGTTCGGATTGACCGCCACTCGCAAACGGCACCGTCAGTGCGGACCCGAAGCCTGCTACGCCTCCGCATCTCGAACCAATCCCAGCACAGGATTGGTGCTGTACCGCCGCAGCGTACGCATGCTCGACTTCCAGTCCCGATGCCCGATCACCTCCGCACCGCCACTCGCCAAGTAGCGCCCTTGCGTGGCGACGCCTTGGCCACCAAGCCGGTTCGTCACGTCGCAAAGCAGGACGTGTAACCGGCCGACGATAAGGCTAAGCCTCGCTGGAAACGTTCCGCATCGGCCAAGGGCCGAAGTGCGCCTTCGACGGCCAGCGGGGCTGCGCGGGAACGGCCAATCCGGCATCGGCCAGAAGCCGCGGTGGCGGCGTGCAGTGGCGTCGGTCAGTGCCATTGCTGCTCGGGATTGATGCGGCATCGGCTCGACTGTTCGCCGCCGGATGCAAACATCCGCCGTTTCGGCCGGCGGCCGAACCGCTGGGCTTGGCCGACATCTGCGAAAGGCCGCGCCAGCGCGACGGCGCATCTTCACCGCCTCATTGTCGGCCCCGTGGCCGAGGCCGATACGGTGCGCCGACGATCCGCTTTCAGCTTATTATATATTCTAATAAGTAAGTAAGAATATAACTGCGGGCTTCATATTTTTTCGTCAAAAAACGCAGCAACTTTTCGCGGTGAAATGCGTAGCGCAGATCGAAACTCGATCCAGACCGGCCTCGTCGCGGCGTCGGCACATTTCTCAACCCGTGCGATGTCTCGATTGGCAGTGGCGTCCGAGATGCGTCGACGGTGGCTCCAGGATCGCCGCGGACGGCGTTTTCGCGCCGAAAGCACCCCACCCCCCCCACCGCGAGAGGGCGAGGAGGCAGCGACCTCGCCTGAGCGAGGCTTCGGCCTATTCGACGCCCGCGACCTCGACAGCGACGGCGATGACGGTCGGCACCGGCCGCCCCTTGCTGTCGCAGAGCGGACCGCCATCGATCAGCACGAGCTTGAAGAAGAGCGGCTCGACC
>JANOKW010000167.1:0-11014 GCA_031419475.1 Hyphomicrobium sp.
ATGCGAAGACTGCGGATCCAAAAAAAAGAGATGCTTTGATTCCTGAAAAAGCACTGGCGCTCATGAGAAAACTAAAAAAGCTTCTGCCTGGCCGAGACTTTACTTTACCGTCGAGTACGCGTGGGCTGGCGCTTTCGCGGACAGCCCCACTGGGTTACCATTTATTGGCGAAGTCGATGGACTACCGAACTGCATGGCAGTCCTCGGTTGCGGTGGAAACGGCATCACATTCAGCGTAATCGCCGCTGATATTTGCGATGCATGGTCTCGGGGAAGGAAGGACGCCGATTCGAACCTTTTCTGTTGAGGTGCGAGAGCATCTACTAAGGATCGTGAATTGGCATAAAACAATTGCTGTCAAGACGCTGCCGCAGAATCCCGAAATGGTGCTGACAATCTCCAGCGTTGCAAGCCCAATTCTTGAAGGTGCGTTAATCGCTTTTGCTCGAGTGCCGCCCGTCGCATGAGTCCTGTTTGCGTATCGGCATGTTCGACGACGGAACTCGCATTCACTGCTGCATATTGAAGAGCGACGCCAATAGACTCGCGGGCTGAAACCATCGCGGCGAAAGTTGACGTGAATGCGTCACCTGCGCCGGCTGTACCAATTACCTGTGTCGGTAGGGACGGACAGAACACGATTTCATCCGCGTTGGCAGCGTAGGCGCCATTTTTTCCGTCAGTTATTAAAATAAATTGAGGGCCTTCATCGAGTAATGCGCCAATAAAATGAGGAAGGCTCATTTCCGCATCGTTGTCACAAAATCCGTCACGCATTAAGGTTGGCATCGCGCGATCAGATGGTGGCCGTTCTCTCGTTGACTTAGGCGTCCGGTTTATAAACCGCGGAATAAGGGCGGTCGCTTCTTGACGGTTCATTGATAACAGGGAGAGGTGAGACAAAGTCTTGTAGAAGGCTTCTCCCTTGGCTGAAAGTTGGCGAATACCGGGATTGGCAGCAATGAAAGCTGAATTTGCCGCTGCAAAAGCAACGACCGACGGAAAAATGTCAGCAGAGCGATCGCTCAATCCAGCGATATAGACAATATCTTGCGAAAACATGGCGGCCGTAATGTCGGTTGTTTCGATAAGGCTGTTGGCGCCTCTATACGTAAAAATCGCGGCGTTTCGCTCATGTGATGAGATGATGACGGAAGCACCTGTAGCCGCCAACGCCGTTTCGATCACTCGGTTGCAGCCTATGCCTTCGGCGCAGAGCGCAACCTTTAACATTGCCGCGCGCGCATCGGTTCCGACTTTAACTATCGCTGAAACTTTGAATCCCAAACGGGCAAACGATACGGCAGCGTTGACGGCCCCTCCGCCGGGATGCGTTGAAATTAAAGCAGCCTCGGTTTTGCGGCCTTCTTCCAGTAGTAAAAATGCCTTATCGGCGTTGTTCAACGTAATGCGCTCGATCCGTTCACTGTCGATCACCGCAATCGTATCGACCATGGCTCCACCAATGGTCACCACTGTGGCGGGCGCAATCCCTCCAGCGTCATGTCGGTTCCAAAGCTGTTTTTGATTAGGCTTCATACCATCACGACCCACCCCGGCGACTCACAGGCTTGGATCGAATAATGACACATGTGATCCATAAGTGAACACTTAATGCCGGGATAAGATACTACCGATAAATGCGGTAGTGGCGATCGCTGAGGTCGTCCAAAAAAGTATGTTCGCAATTGGGGTCGCGTTTCCAGCCACTCCGCTGACGGCGAGTAAAGCGTAGAGCGCTGCAAACATGGCGAAAACAACGGCCCAGTGGGTGAGTTTACCCATCGACGTTTTCCTCCTCGCACTACAGTTTTAAGACATCGTGGAACGCAACGACCGCTCATAAGTTCCTGGATACGTATTCGGGAACTTTCGGGGAGGGGTTGGAGTTTCGTGATATCACACGATTTCTGAAAGCGCAAATGGGGTGTTTTTTTGCAATGGTTCGGGAGCATGCCCCTGTGGGGGAACTATCACCAAAGGAACTGGCTTAGTCCTTGGAACTCTGACGAGTCCATTAGAGAAGAAATTTTTGGCAGAGAGAGATTTGAAGAGCACGCTGTAAGCTTGGCGCGAGCGCAGTCACTGGGTACATTATCGCCCAGAATTAAAAGCTTGGTACTGAGACTTGCTGATAACGAGCGCGTACTCCTGGATGCTCATAGAATGATTGCCGGAGTCGTAGCCAGTGGGCGGTCAACAACGCCCGCCGCTGAATGGCTCGTGAACAATTCCCACGTCGTCGAAGAACAGATTCGTATGATCCGCACGAATCTGCCACCTGCGTTTTCCAACCAGCTTCCGAAGCTTGCTGGAGGTCCATTCGCCGGGTATCCACGCGTGTTCGCCGTGGCTTGGGCGTATGTCGCACACACTGACAGCCGTTTCGATAAAGAACTGCTCGAGGCTTTCATAAATGCCTATCAGAGTGTCGAGCCGTTGACGATCGGCGAACTCTGGGCATTGCCGATCATGATTCAGCTAGTGCTGGTAGAAAATCTGCGACGAGCCGCCGGCCGAATCATAACAAGCCGCCAACAGAGAAAAGACGCGGAAGAGCTCGCTGCTCGAATTGCGAAGAAAACTCTTCCTTTGAAAACGCTACTTGCCGAAGTCGTGATCACCGATGGATTTGGCAATGTGAAACGTGCCTTTATTTCGGAGCTCGTATTCCGGCTGAGCGATGGCTTAGACGATGCTTCAGATGCTCAGGCGTGGATGCGCGATGCCCTCGCTGCATTCCAATTAACACCCGAGCAGATCGTGCATCACGAACATCGCAGTATAGGCGCGACCAACAATACGGTTCGTCAAATCATTCATAGTTTACGCGTGATGCCGGATATCGATTGGACAAAAATCTTCGAAAAAAGCAGCCTCGTCGATAGAGCGTTAAATCGTTATCCGCTGTATCGCAAGATGGACTTCCCGACGCGGAATGCATACCGAGACGTCATCGAGAGGGTCGCCCGGCGATCACCGCTAACTGAGGTGGAAATCGCTGAATGTGCGTCGGCACTGGCCGGAAGTGCGCCTGTAGAGTCGAAGGCTCGCGATCCAGGGTTCTATTTGATAGGCGGCGGGCAAAAAGAATTCCATACGGAAATAAAAGCGGCCTACCGGTTGCGCGATGTTCCGGCATTAGCAGCACGCAGAGGCGGTCTCGTCGGCTACCTGGGCGCCATATCGGTCGTCGTTACGGCACTTCTCGCATTGCCAATTTTAATGCTCGTTGGCTATAATGTTTCTGGAGTATTACTCGCACTTCTCGCTTTGACGGGTCTGTTCCCGGCTTTGGACTTGGCAATCGCACTGGTCAATCAGGCCATTACCCATGAGTTTGAGCCGCAGATCATTCCGGCATTGGAACTAGACGATGGCATCCCAGATCATGCACGGACGTTGGTAGCAGTGCCGGCCATGTTGTCCGACGAACAAACTGTAAGAGAACTGATAAATAGAATCGAGACGCATCACTTAGCGACGCAGCAGCGCAATATCTTCTACGCGCTGGTCTCGGATTGGAACGATTCTCCCCAGGAGACGAATGCGTGCGACGACGCCCTTTTTGAGTTGGCTCAAGAAGCTATTGCCAAGTTGAACCACGACCATGGGAGCCGCGTTTCTGGAGCGGTTCGCTTCTTCCTGATTCATCGACGAAGGGTCTGGAACCCGTCTGAACACTGCTGGATGGGCTGGGAGCGCAAGCGCGGAAAACTTCAAGAACTTAACAGGCTCCTCAGAGGTACAACCGACACGACGTTTGTGCTAACCGACGACGAACGGAGCGAATTGCCTCGTGCGATAAAATACGTTATCACGCTAGACTCAGATACCCGGTTGCCACGCGATGCTGCGCGGCGGCTGATAGGTAAAATGCTACATCCGTTGAACCAGCCGGTCTTGTCATCAGACTTGCAGCAGGTTGTGGACGGGTACGGTATATTGCAGCCCCGCGTCACGCCAATGCTGGCAACTGAGCAGGAGGCCTCGCAATTTCAACGGCTTTTCTCGACGTCCGGTGGCATCGATCCCTATGCTGGCGCGATATCCGATGTCTATCAGGATTTGTTTGGCCTAGGCTCGTTTGCTGGAAAAGGAATATATGACGTTGATGCATTTGAAGCGGCCACCTCGGGCCTCTTCCTCGACAATGAAATCCTTAGTCACGACCTCTTAGAGGGACTATTTGTCCGTGCCGGCTTGGCCTCTGATGTCGAGGTTGTTGAAGAATTTCCAAGCCGGTATGACGTTGCAAAATCTCGCGATCATCGTTGGGCTCGGGGCGATTGGCAATTGCTGCCGTGGATTTTATCTAAGCGCTCATACAAATCCGGGATCGAGGGGCTGAACGCGTTAGGACAGTGGAAGATTATTGACAATTTGCGCCGATCGATCACTCCGGTAGCAACATTTATCGCGCTCGTATCGAGTTGGTTTTTGCCGGCTCAATCGGCTGCGGCATGGACGGTGTTTATAGCCGCTACCATGGTGTTGCCGGCATTTTTATCCATCGCGCCGAATGTTCTCCGGACCGGAAAACAAGTCAAATTGTTCAGTCACATATCGGCACTGGTTGGTGATGCCTCAATAGCTGTAAAGCAATCCTTTTTTACTATCGCGACGCTAGCTGATCGCGCGGTTTCTATGGGCGACGCGATTTCGCGTACGCTTTATAGGCTTTTTGTGAGCAGGCAGCACTTGCTGGAGTGGACCACTGCGGCACAGGCGAAGTCAAAGGCAGCCGGCACCATATGGACTTTCTATCGGCGAATGTCCGGCGGCGTGGCTTTGGCAGTGCTCACTCTTGCCGCCGTCTACGTTTCCGGGTCGGAAGGAATACTGGTTGCGCTGCCGGTAACAGCATTTTGGATGCTTGCGCCCGCCATTGCTCATTGGGCAAGCTTTTCGCCGGCCGGGTTTGTGCGCCGGGAGATCAGCGCCGCCAATCACGCCCAATTACGACTAACTGGCAGGCGGACTTGGCTCTACTTTGAAACGTTCGTGAGTAGTGATGATCATTTTCTTCCTCCCGATAATTTTCAAGAAGAACCGAAGCCGGTTGTGGCGCATCGGACATCTCCAACAAACATTGGCCTCTATCTCTTGTCGACAGTTAGCGCGTACGAATTCGGTTGGATATCGATGGCAGAGGGGGCTGACCGGCTAGAGCAAACGTTACGAACGCTCGGTCGCCTCGATCGCTTTCGGGGTCACTACTTCAACTGGTACAATACGACGACACTTGCCGTCCTAGAGCCGCGGTACATATCGACGGTAGACAGTGGCAATTTGGCAGGACACCTCATCGCTTCAGCGAACGCTTGCCGAACGTGGGCGGCTCAACTCACAGATAATCCACGTGCTGCAGAAGGTTTGCGTGATTGCCTCGGAGCTTTAAGAAGCGCAATTGTCAATGCAGAGCCATGGATAGAGTTCGAATTAGACGACATCGAGCGGCATCTCGCGACTGTGCCCGTTGAGCAGAAATCGGGAGAGCCCGCGGGAGTTCTCCATGACGATTTAGTTGCTATCGCTAGCCTATCGAGTCGTCTTAGCGAGCGATTGGAGCACGAATCGAGTAACAGGTCAGCCCTGATTTGGTCTAAAGCGTTAGAGCGAACCGCGAAATCGCATCTCGAACAATCCGGGCTCGACAGAGAGGGATTAAACTCGCTTCGTCGGCGTCTTAGTGCCATCGCCGACGCGGCCGATTATATTTCCAGATCCATGGAATTTTCGTTTCTCCTCGATGAGGAACGGGAACTGTTATCAATCGGCTATTCTGTCGATTCAGGAAATCTCGATGATAGTTGCTACGATTTGCTCGCTTCTGAGGCCCGGCTCGCGAGCTTCTTCGCAATAGCTAAAAATGACCTTCCCACGCGCCACTGGTTTCGCTTAGGGCGAACGTTGCTACCTGTCGGGAACAAGTCGGTTTTAAGTTCGTGGTCGGGGTCGATGTTTGAATATTTGATGCCGGAGCTGGTGACGCTTACTCCCAGAGATAGCCTGCTTGGTGCCTCGATAAGGACAGCAGTAAGCGAGCATATGCGATATGGCAAACAGACGAATACCCCGTGGGGTTTGTCGGAATCGGCATTCAACATCCGGGATCTCGCGTTTACCTATCAATATTCAAGCTTCGGAGTTCCATCACTGGGACTGAAGCGGGGTCTTGGTGAAAGTCTTGTCGTTGCTCCCTACGCTACGGGCTTGGCCAGCATGGTTGCACCGAACGAAGCTGCAGAAAATTACAGCAGACTCGCAGATATTGGCGCGTGCGGCTCATTTGGATTTTACGAGGCTATTGACTTTTCGCCAGACCGCATACCTCAGTCCGAGCGATTTGAGATCATCAAAGCATATATGTCCCATCATCAGGGCATGACGATCGTTGCGTTAGCAAATTCACTATTTGGCAACGTGATCGCGCACCATTTTCATGCGTCTCCTCTTGTCCAAGCCGCAGAGCTTTTACTTCAGGAGCGAGCGCCGCGTCTTGTCTCGAATGCGCCTGAACGCGCAACATTGATCACGTTACGTTCAGAACAAATCGAGCCTAGTTTGGTCGCCGTTCGCCGGGTTAGTTCTCCCAACATAACCCCGCTCGATTGCCATGTTATCAGCAATGGGAAATTGAGTGTGTTCTTGACTGGCACCGGTGCCGGTTACACGCAATGGAAAGGTCTAGCGCTTACACGCTGGAATGGCGATCACACTTTAAACAATATCGGTTCCTTCATTTATCTGAAGGACGTGTATTTGGGAACGGTTTGGTCGGCTGGTTCCCAGCCGGTCGCAATCAAGCCGCAGAGTTATGAGGCGGCCTTTGCAGAGGATCGCGTTCGACTTTCGCGCACTGATGGAACTTTGACCACGGTTGTCGATGTCATCGTCTCGCCCGAGGACGATGCAACATGCCGGCGGATTTCAATTACCAATTCCGGAAAGAAGCGCCGGACTATCGATGTCACGACGTACGACGAACTGGTGCTTGGTCCAATGGACGCTGATGCCGTTCATCCAGCGTTTTCGAAGCTCTTTGTTGAAACAGACTATGATGTAGCGACCGGAGCACTTATCGCGTGGCGCCGGCCCAGAAGTCCGCATGAAAAGAAGATATGGACCGCACTGGTGGTCACCGGAGATGGCACAGATGGCACGAGTGAATTTGAAACGGACAGGTCGCGATTTATAGGCCGCGCTCGTAGTTTGGCGGCACCGATTGCGGTGGTTGGTGGTCAGCCGTTGAGCAATTCGACCGGAGCTGTCCTAGATCCAATTTTTTCAATTCGGCGCCGTGTTAACGTTGCTCCCGGCGCGACGGTTCGACTCTCGGTCTGGCTAGCTGCGGCTGATAGCCGAGAAGCATTAGCCACGCTGATTGAGAAATACAGCGATAAGTCGGCGTTCGTGCGGACTGCAACGATGGCATGGACAGTTGGGCGCGTCGAACTCCGCCACCTTGGAATTGAGGCTGCAGAAGCGCTACTCTTCCAGCAATTGAGCGCAGTCCTATGGTCATCGTCGCGTTTGTTACGGGCGCCAGAACGGGTGTTGCAACAAGGGGCGCTAGGTTACGATAAACTTTGGTCGGCAGGCATTTCTGGCGACCTTCCAATCGTATTGGTTCAAATCGGCGAATTGGCTGATATCGGCCTCGTGCGACAGTGTTTGCATGCATTCGAGTACTGGCGCCGTAAAGGCATCGAAGCCGACCTCGTGATTGTCAATGAACATACAGCTTCATATCAGCAAGACCTGCAACATGCTCTCGAAGCACTTTGTCAATCGGTTTCGAGCCGACATCGTTTGGAGCGAGACAACTCAAAAGGCAGTGTTCACCTGATTCAAGCAGACAGGATGCAGCCGGGCCCACGAGCAGCTTTGGTCGCCGCAGCCATAATTGTGTTTGCAGCCCGGCGGGGAGCTCTTGCGGAGCAGCTTGATCGCCTCTCTGGCAACATTCCTGGCAAAATGCCGCCACCACGCAGATTGGCTGCGCCAGACATCATCGCAGGTGCGGCTGCAGAATCCGAGTTAGAATTTTTCAATGGTTTTGGCGGCTTTCAGAACGATGGCAAGGAGTACGTCACCGTCTTAGTTGGCGGCAAAACGACACCAGCTCCGTGGATCAACGTCATTTCAAATCCTGAGTTTGGTTTTCAAGTCGCTGCCGACGGTGGCGGATACACTTGGAGTGTCAATAGTCGTGAGCGGCAAATCACACCTTGGTCAAACGACCCGGTCATCAATCGTCCCGGCGAAGTGTTCTACGTTCGCGATGAAGACAGCGGCGACGTGTGGTGTCCGACCGCTGCACCCATCCGGGATCACGCGGCTCCGTACAGAATTACGCACGGCCAGGGATATACGACGTTTGAGCACGCGTCTCACGGTATAGAACTTATCTTGAAGCAATTCGTTGCTCCAGAAGATCCAATCAAGATTTCAGTTCTTACTTTGCGTAACATCAGTGGCCGGCCTCGACGATTGACGGTAACGAGCTATGTAGAGTGGCTTTTGGGATCGACGCGACAAAGCGCAATTTCAAAACTGACAACATCTTACGATGGGCAACGGAGCGCCATATTCGCGCGTAATGCTTGGCACCCGTTCTTTGCCGATCGCGTGGCGTTTTCGCATTTGCGTGGTGATATCGCGGCATGGACGGCCGACCGCAGCAACTTCATTGGCCTATCCGGGACGTTAGATAATCCAGCGGGTCTTGCGAACGGTGGCAAAATCCAGGCTCTTGCAGGTACCGGGTATGATCCCTGTGGGGTACTCCAAACGCCCATTGATTTGCCATCTGGAAGCGAAGCGGAGGTCGTCAGTCTACTTGGCGATGCTGCAGGCCGGGAAGCAGCAAACCATCTGCTCGGCAAATACGCTCATGTTGACGCGACAAAACTATTGGATGATGTCAAGCGCCAGTGGGACGATTTGCTGAATAGCGTACAAGTCAAGACACCAGACAGATCGCTGGATTTGCTCATTAACCGCTGGTTGCCGTATCAGACATTGACGAGCCGTCTCTGGGCCCGTGGAGGATTGTATCAGGCCGGCGGCGCCTACGGATTTCGCGATCAGCTTCAGGACGTCATGGCGTTTGCAGCAACAAGGCCAGATATAACGCGCACACATATTCTTCGGGCCGCCAGCCGTCAGTTCCCTGAAGGAGACGTGCAGCACTGGTGGCTATTTCCGTCCGGGCATGGGGTTCGCACGCGCATCGCGGACAGTTGTCTTTGGTTGCCCTATGTTGTGGCTCACTACGTCCGAACCTCCGGCGACGCGAACATACTGAACGAGTCCGTTCCCTTTATTGACGGCCCTCACCTGCAGCCACATGAACATGAACTCTATTTCTCGCCGGTCGTCTCGAGCGAATCGGCGGACATTTTTGAACATTGCGCACGGGCTCTCGAAAAGACACTTGCAACCGGCCCGCACGGATTGGCGCTTTTTGGTGGCGGTGACTGGAACGACGGCATGAACCGCGTTGGCATTGAAGGGCGGGGCGAGAGTGTTTGGTTGAGTTGGTTTCTCATCAGATGTCTCGACGATTGCATACCTCTTGCCAAATCACGTGGTGAGCAAGTGCGTGCAGACACGTGGCGGCTTCGCCGGGATAGTCTCCGTAAGGCAATTGAATCTGAGGCGTGGGACGGTGCTTGGTACCGGCGCGGATATTTCGACGACGGCACTCCATTCGGGAGCGCACTAAGCCAAGAGTGTCAAATTGACTCCATAGCACAGTCGTGGAGTGTTCTTTCAGAAGCAGGAGATCCGGTACGGTCAAGAAAAGCAATGGCGTCGGTCAAGGAGCGCTTGATCGACGAGGAGGCAAATTTGGCGTTATTATTCGCTCCCCCTTTTGATAAGACCGAACTTGAACCGGGATACATAAAGGGTTATCCGCCCGGAATCCGCGAAAACGGCGGTCAATATACGCACGCCGCAGCATGGACGGCGATTGCACTTGCGGAAATGGGCGACGGTGACGGCGCAGCAAAACTACTCTCGCTGATCAACCCTGTGAATTTGTCGGCGACTACCGCAAAAGCGCGCCGCTACCGCCTCGAACCATATGTCTTGGCGGCTGATGTCTATTCCATTGGCCCCAACAAAGGCCGCGGCGGCTGGTCGTGGTATACCGGCTCGGCTGGCTGGTACTACCGCGCCGCTGTTGAGTTTGTCTTAGGTGTCCAGAAACAAGGTGATCATTTAGTCTTGTCGCCAACTATTCCGCAGAATTGGCCCGGTTTCGAAGTCAATTGCAGATTCGACGGTGTCGAATATCACATTATTGTCAGAAATCCTGAAGGCGTCCAAAAGGGTTTGGTTGCGGCAATGCTGGGTCAGAAACCGCTTTTGGTTGTCAATGACGATACGGCGATTATTCCAACGAAGGGGCTGACTGGAAAAGTGAATATCGAGATCACCATGGGCTTAATGCGGCAAGCAGCGGTCGCGGAGTAAGCTGCGCAGAATTCAACAATTGCGCCCAACATACAACGGAACCGATGCAACCAGTGACCACGTTGAGCGTTGAAGAGAGAACGTGAGCACCGTTGTTTGCTGCGGAGAATCTCTTATTTGGCCATTCGTTTGAGGCCGGTATGCGAGGCTACAATATGTGGTTGCTGTACACGGTTCTATTCCTAACTACAGTAAGCAGTCTTGGCGTGCTTCTCTGGTTCTACCTTCGCGAAAATGAGGGAAAGAGCAAATTGCACAAATTTTGGTGAGCGCGTCATAATCTTTGGGAGTTGGGACGTTGCACAAAGTGACCAAATCGTCCGTAGCGGCGGCGCCGCAACCTGGTAAGAGAGCGACAGAAAAAAGTAAAACGGTTGTCCAGGGAGATACCGCTGGCGCAGAGGAAGTGTTAGACGCCCAGCAGCAGGAAGATCGTCTCGCCGCACGGTCCTCAATTTCCAGCAGCGGCACGGGAGAAAAAAAATGACCGTGGAGAGTGATCGGACGAAGTTTAATGATGTCGTCA
>JANOKW010000168.1:0-37253 GCA_031419475.1 Hyphomicrobium sp.
CACATCTCCTTGCGAAGACGTCAGAAATCGAAGATTCGCGTGGCCAGAAAATGGCTGACTATGGTGCGTAATCAGGTATCGGTATGTGGAGCTGCCGTTCCGGCAGCCCGCGTCGGCATCCCGGTTTCGTTCTAATCAGACCTATGCGGTTTCATGCATGGCACTCGCCTTCACCCTAGTCAGTGCCGCCGGCCTAGAAGTCTACGCGGGCGGTTTAGGCTGGAAAACGATAAAGGGCGAAGTTGCAATTGATTCGCGAATGGAGGATTGGAAGCGGGGTCGCTATTCGCTTTTGAAGAAGGTCTGCCACGATCACAAAGACGGTCATTGCAACAACGTCAATCCGGGAACAAACTTCCTGATCATCGGCGACAGTCATGCTCCTGACGTTTTGACGTCATTCTTCGTGGCGGCACCTCAATACAACTACATCCTCAATTCAACAGGAGGATGCCCGCCACTCGCTGCATCCGATTTCGCGATCTTGAAGCCTGGGCATCCGGACCGCGAGAAGTGCATCGCCCTCAATAAGCAACGATCAGATCCGTCTTACCTGAAGCAATTCGACGTTATCGCAATAAATGTACTCTATGAATGGTACCGGCCCGAACATCTCGCTCGCTACTTGAGCGTGTTGCGAGACGCAACGCGCGCGAGGATTTTTCTTTTTGGTGGCTTCATTTCACTGAATCGAGACTGCGGTTTGGTCGCATTAAGCGGCGGACTCTCACGATGTTTTGAAGCCGAAAACATCAAGTCGTACAGGCCTTTCGAAGACGAACTCGAAAATATAGCGAAACGATACGACGTGACTTTCATCAGTAAATCCGAGATATTCTGCAACCGGAAGCAGCTTAGCGATTGCCACACCATCATTTCTGGGGTGCCTGCAACCGCCGATAAACATCATCTTACTTTCGAGTTTGCCCGGGAGATGGGGCTATGGATCCAGAAACGCTTTGGGAGAAACTATGAACTTCGACACACTTCGCCGCACTAACGGCTTGTGCCTAAGTCGGTTGAAGTTCAGTGCAGTTACCTATAACTGACTACCTAGTCGCCATCTGATGGGGGAACCCTTGCGCAATATCGAACTTCCGTCCTTCAAAGACGCGTCTACGCGGCTGCGCGGACGCAATATCCGGGCCGGCTATCAACGTGGCTGGGGCCTGCAGTTTGGTGATTTGCGCGCGCAAGTGTTGAAGGACGACCTTTACCAGCATGCGTTCGAGCGCGCCAAGACGCGCACGGTCGTCGCCGAGTGGAACCGCATGAACCTTTATCTCATCCTTCGTTATGGATTTGAGGGTTTGGCTGACGGGCACGTTCTGGAATTCGGCGCTTACAAGGGCGGTAATGCTATTTTCATGGCGGAAGTCTGCAAGGCTCTACACCCGGGCACGAAAGTCTATGCCTTCGATACATTCGCTGGAATGCCGCCGGTCGATCCAACTCGCGATGCGCATCGCTCGGGAGATTTCGCCGACACGGGTTATGAGGAACTGCAGGAAGTTATCCACAAGCTGGGTTTGACCAACCTGGAGCTAGTAAGAGGCACGTTTGAAGAGTCCGCGGTACCTGCCTTGGAAAAAATAGAGAAGGCCCGCTTGGTGCATGTCGATTGTGACATCTACTCTGCGGTCGTGTACAGTTACGACGTCACCATTCCCAACATGGTCGAGGGCGGGTACTGGGTGTTTGATGACGCCCTTTACTCCAGCTGCATCGGCGCCATGGAAGCCATCGAAGAGGTCGTCATTCAACGAGACGGGCGCTTTTCAGAACAATCCTGGCCGCATCTCGTCTATCGCAGCTTCTCACCTTCTGATACCTAAGTCAGTCAGCCGGATTCCAACCTCAATGGCCTCCACATACTACGAACAAAGATGTGACGATTTGGGACCATATTGATCGGCTTCGTTGTCACCAAATCTGGGTCGTTCTGCTGCAGCTGACTGCCAACTTGACTTGGCTTCCCCACCCCGATATTCCCAGAAATTGCCCATAATCGAGGTCGTCAGAAGGCCCTCGCGCGAAAGCCGTAATGTTTGGGACTGTCAAAGAACATGGTCACCCAGGATCAAGCTGCCGCAGAGTCCGGCACTCCAGCACAGACGGATACGTTCCGGTTGCTTTCACAGCGGCTTATCCAACATGCTCTTAAGGCTCCAACCGAACATTTAAGCGATGTCGGAAGCTGGCACGCACATATTCCGTTCGCTTACGCACTTATGGATATCCATCGGCCCCGATTGACCGTCGAACTCGGCGTTCACAAAGGCGACTCATATCTAACATTCTGCCGTGGCGTTGCTAACCATAGTGTCGATGGCCGAATCGTAGGAGTTGATACGTGGCAAGGCGATAGCCACGCAGGTTCCTATGACTCGGGTCCGATACTATCCGACCTAAAGAGGCGTCACAGCGGACACGAGGCGTACTCGATACTTCTGCAGAAGACTTTTGACGACGCCTTGGCCGACATCGAAGATGGCTCTGTCGACTTGCTGCACATTGACGGATTGCATACCTATGATGCCGTCAAGCATGACTTCGACACCTGGCGGCCAAAGCTGTCGTCACGCGGCGTCGTAATGTTTCACGACACCCAAGTTCGAATTTCGGATTTCGGAGTCTGGCGACTGTGGGCAGAAATCAAGGATAGCGCTCCTTCGTATGAGTTCCCCTACGGGCATGGCCTTGGTGTCTTAGCGATTGGCCACGACGTTCCAGAACAAACGCTAAATTTGTTGAAAGCCCTCCAGCACATCACCGCTGTCGAGCAGCTTCCACTATCTGAACTTCTCAGTTTGGTCGGTAACCGATTTGCTGAGAGTGCGCGCGTTAAAGCTCTGACTTCCGAACTCTCTCAGGTTCGTGACGATTGGACCGACGAGCGTACGCGCGGCATGGCGGAAATAAATCGATTGAATGAAATCCTGACCGATGAGCGAACGCGCGGCATGGCCGAAATAAACCGCCTAACTGCAGATTGTGAGCAACTCAACACACGGATGCTATGTGAATTTAATTCTAGGGCTAGTGAAATTACCCGGTTCATTGCGATCATAAAATCTACGCCGAGGGCCGTTGCGGTACGGCACCTCAAGGGTGCTATTGCTGAAGTTTCTAAATTGAATGCCCAAATGAGTGAAACAAAGAATTCAGCATCGGCTGAACTTGCCAAGTTAGGCGCGCAATTGAACGAGGCAGTGAATGCAACTCCTAGAGCAATAGTTGGCCGACAAATTCGAAAAGTTAAGGCGATCACTTCTGATCCCCGGGCCGCTGTTCGCACGCTCTCGTCCCGCACAATAAAGGTCACTCGCACAGGGATCGTGGCGGCAGGGCGCACCATGATGGGCATTCTGCCTGTAGGACCCGAAACAAAAGTGCGGATAAAGGACAGATTATTTCGCAACTTTGGACGCAAACTCGGAATCGAACGCGGAACTGGAGAGCCTGAGACCGTTTGCCTTGTTGGCGATGTGCCTGTTTCGGTTCTCGGGGAACGCTGCCTTAGCCTAGCGTCTAGCGCACGAGGCCCTTCGACGAATGTGCCAGCCCGCAGCGTCTCGATTATCATACCCGTATATAACCAGATTTCCTACACGCTTGCCTGCATCGATTCAGTGAAAGAGAATACAACGGACATTGAATATGAGATCATTGTTGTCGATGATTGCTCGGCCGATCAGACGTCAGCGCTTCTGTCCAGACGCGACGACATTATTTACAGCCGCAACAAAACGAATCTCGGGTTCATCGGTTCTTGCAATGCTGGCGCCAAGCGCGCCTCCAAAGAATATGTCTGCTTCTTGAACAACGATACCAAGGTCTTGCCGCACTGGCTATCGGCGTTGGTCAATACGTTTGAGCTCCATGAGAATGTGGGTCTTGCGGGATCAAAACTGATCTTTCCGGACGGCCGCCTGCAGGAAGCGGGCGGCTTGATTTGGGATGACGGATCGGGATGGAACTGGGGACGGCTGAAAGACGTGTCCGATCCCCGTTATAACTATGCGCGCATTGCCGACTATTGTTCGGGAGCCTCTATTCTTTTGCCCCGAGCACTTTTTTCCTACCTTGATGGATTTGATCCGTACTATGCGCCTGCATACGGGGAAGACTCTGATCTCGCCTTCAAAATCAGATCAATGGGTCTGGCAACCATTTATCAGCCCCTTTCTCAGGTCGTACACTATGAGGGTATTTCAAACGGAGTCAGCCTTGAAAGTGGCGTCAAGCAGCACCAAGTCGTAAACGCCCAAAAACTGGCGATGCGGTGGGCCCCGTATCTGCGCGAGCAAGGTCCGAACGGGGTAAACGCGGACATAGTTTCCGATCGGGGCGTCGTCGGACGCATCCTCGTGATTGATCAGATTACTCCTGAACCCGATCACGATGCCGGCTCTATTACGACATTGGAGATCATGAGGGCGCTTCGGGATCTAGGTCATAAAATTACTTTTGTGCCGTGTTCGAACTTCACTTGGTTGCATCCATATTCGCAGCTCCTTGCGTCGCTTGGCATTGAGTCGGTCGTCCTGCCATGGGCCACGAGTTTCACCGAACATTTGACTCGATTCGGAGCGTCCTACGACGCAGTCGTATTCTTCCGGCCACAGACGTGGGCTGACTATATTGATCTGATCCGCAAACACGCGCCGCAGGCACGCACCATCTATCATTCCAGCGATTTGCATTTTCTTCGCGAAGAGAGATCGCTTGGGCTTGCGGCCAAAGAGGCCGGGAATTCGAAAAGTCAGGCTCTTGAGGCCTTAAAGCAGACTGAACTTGATCTGATAGCGTCTTCCGATCTGTGCATCGTGCATTCGCAGACTGAAAAGGATATCCTTGAATCACTGCGTCCCGACAGCCAGGTCGTTTGCTTCCCTTGGATTTATGAACCAAGAGGCAGTGGACCCGATATCGCCGCCCGTGAAGGTCTCATTTTCGTAGGCGGATACGGTCACCCGCCGAACGTCGATGCGGCTAATCATTTCATCGAAGATATTTTTCCATTGCTGGCTGGTAGGTTGCCTGAGAGCTGCCAATTTACGGCTGCCGGTAGTTTCCCTCCTGCTGAATTGCAGTCTAAATCAGGAGCACGCATCGCCATACCGGGTTATGTCGAGAATCTCGAACCTCTGCTCTATACAGCCCGGGTTATGGTCGTGCCGCTCCGTTACGGTGCCGGCATTAAGGGAAAAATTATCACAGCGCTTGCCCACGGCCTCCCGGTTGTCACGACAAAAATCGGCGCCGAAGGCATGGGCCTGATCCACGAACAGCACGTCCTCATTGCAGACAGCGAAAGCGATTTCGCCGATGCCGTTGTTAGGCTGTATTCGGACCGAAATCTTTGGTGCAGTCTGCAGCATGCCGGTCTAGAGTATGTGGCACAAACAACATCACGGCGGGCGGGATTACAAATTGTCGAAGACATACTGAGACGGTTGAAGCTACCCATGATTTCGTGTTCCACGAACGGCGGATCGTCAGTAGTTCCAGGCCATTCCACCGCCTTCGGAAGCCGGCCTTCCCTCTTTGATCTATCGAAATTGGTAGAGGCCGCACGAGCCGTGCTGCAACCAGGCACCGCTCCGGAGACAATTGTTGTGCCAGATGGATCGGCACTCACTTGCGCTGGTGCCGAGACGATGGAATTCCGCAAGCTTGTCACAGGTCTTACGCCGCAGACTAATCTAATTGTCGCAGCGGACGGTACCGATATGGATGCACTGAACCAACTGGCGAAGTATTGCAACACGAAGTTACCAGCGAACTCGGCCGTGGCAATAGTTTTTGCGCCGCCACGGCTCCATGCGGACGCCTCAGGCTACCGCATGATGAAACCGTTCGCGAACTGGGAATTGAGCGCCATTGATTCACCGCTGCACGAACGACTTCAGTACCACTTTGAAGGCACCCATCATGACAATACTTGGCTTGTGGACAAGAGTCTGACTGGGTTCCCTTCTCTTCCTATACTACTTATGAGGCCCCGTTAATGATGCACGAAATAGGAATTTGGCCGTCTATAAAATTTTCCACGTCGTAGTTCAGAAAGACCATTTCTGACAACGATCCAGAACTGGGGCAAGTCTTGGGTTGTGGACACTGCATTTCGATCAGCGTAGGAACGCTTGCCGGTCCTCACCTAGCCTGCCCGGCAACGCAATGGCCAACAAATCGACCGACGAGCAACCAAGGATAACCTGGCGCGCATGAGTGAAGAAATGGACTTTATCGTCGGTGGTATGCCGCGGGGAGGCACGACCGCGCTTAGCATCGTATTCAATCTTCATCCAGATTCATTCTGCTACGCTGCAGAGTCGCACTTGATGCCGCTTTTGCTCGAATTTGCACAGGACGCACCGGCACCATCAGGAAGTCTAAAGGGCCTTCGCAAAATCCTGGAGGCACAAAATCATCAAGTCCTGATCGAAATGCCGCGCTTTAGTGTCAAGTCCGGTGCATCCGACCGATGGGTCATATTTGACGAGCCTGCTGTTGCCAAAGTGAATAACTTGGTGATGGAACTTCTGGAACAAGGTCTCTACGGGCGCGAACTCTGTGAGGCCGCACTTCGACGCCTTTCAGGCGTTATCCGGGAGAAGTCCGGAAAAGCGGTCGTGGGGGAAAAAACACCTTCCAACGTTTTCGCCTTCCGCGAGTATGGTTCAATCGGCACCAAGCTGGCCCCCGTTTTGTTGCGCGAGCCTTTCTCCGTCATAAAATCTATGCAGACGCGGGGCGAAGACAAAACCGACCAATATAACTCACCCTTTAAGGGGCAGCTCGTTGAACTCATTGGACTCTATTTATCTTACGCCGAAGCCGTTCGCGATTCTCAGTCTCAGCAGCACATCATGGTGGTGAAATATGAGGAGCTTCTCAAGAACTCCACCGAGATTGTAAGCTCCATGTACAAAACCGTGGGTCTTCGCGATCACCCGCGTGCCATTGAGCTAGCCGTTAAAAGCTTAAAAATCCGGTCGGGCGAGAAACCTTGGGAGACTTTTTCACCGCCCGAGCAGGCATTGATTTGGCACGTCACAAGCGCCGTGCGCCACCAACTGGGATATGGCGCAGAATTCTATGAATCGCAGGGCTACGCGCCCACAAGTGAACAACTGCACTTACCGTGCGACGAGACGATAATGCAACCCATCTACGGCTACTACGCAAAGCACGTCACTGAAGGCGGGATGTGGCTTATGAAGGACAGCTGCATCGTCATGCAGGTGTCGAACACAGCCAAGTCAGTCGAAATGAAGTTCTGGTCCGAATTTCCTGATGCAGTATCGAACGACGACACCCTAATAACCTTGAGCGCCCTTGAATCAAGCGCGCAGGCACCATTTGCACAAATCAGTGTGGGTAAAAAAGCCACATACAGCACACTAGCCCTGGATGTCGCGAGCATGACGCCTGCCTACAGAGGAGCGAACGGATCAATTTATGTCTTCAACTTGAAATCTAGTCACGCCTACCGGAGGACAGTAACTCCCCAGAGCAGATTCAAGATCTTTTTTGGCGCAGACAGACGTCAACTTGCTTTCAACCACGTCGAGACAAAGGTTTCTTAAGTGGACGAGTATTTGTTCAGCGGCATTCCGGGCTATTGCGATATGGCCGCATGTTCCCTCTTTG
The DNA here is from genome assembly GCA_031419475.1 of Hyphomicrobium sp. Taxonomy (GTDB): domain Bacteria; phylum Pseudomonadota; class Alphaproteobacteria; order Rhizobiales; family Hyphomicrobiaceae; genus Hyphomicrobium_B. Next base: position 7,660 of record JANOKW010000168.1, read on the forward strand.
CCTGAGCGAAAACCTCCGTCAGAAACCGATCCATAGACCGGCTATCTTTGCTCGCCAAAAGGTTCTTTGAGATGGTGTCATAGAGACCAGCTTCATTGACGAGACGGCACAGTGCTTCTGCAAACGCATCCGCATCGATGCGTGCTGCCAGTACACCCGTTTTTCCGTCAATCACCTGCTCTGCGATTCCCCCAACGGGCATTGCTACGACGGGCATCGCGTGGCCAAACGCCGTTGCAGCGACTCCCGACTGACTTGCCTCAATGTGCGCGCAGGCCATGACGTCATAGCGCGCAAGTATCGCGCTGATTTCATCGTCTCGAATCCAGCGATTCATGACTTCGGCTCCAAGTTCTTCGAGCCGAATGCGGCTGGCAGGAGCAATGGCGCCCGAACCAGCGACACCGAGCCGAATGCTCATGCCACTTTCCCGGAGCTGGTAAACGGCGTCGATAAGCAGATTAAGCCCTTTGTAAGCCATGATCCTACCGAGAAACAGAATTCGTAACGGCTGACCGGCAACAAGTCTTCTCGGTTCGCCACTGAAATCAAACCGCAAGTCTGGGTGAAATAATGTGCTGATACGGCCGCCAGCCGCTACGTTCTGCGTTGCTAGGGACTGCGCTACAGCGCCACTCAAAGTCAGAACTCGATCCGCCCGTTTCGCGTCACGCATGAGCCATCGCGTCAGTCGCGCCGTGTTATCGCCAGGATGCGGGACAGCATCGTGAATGACAGACATGAATACAGACTTGCGGCGCTTTACGGTTGGCGCCAGCAGTGGAGACCAGACATGCGGCATCAGATTAATGATTGCGTGAGGACGTCTTGCCGCTAGGCGCGAGTCCAAGCTCTTTCGCGCTCGTGGGAACCCAGTAATCAGGGCCGCCGACATTGGATTATCAAAGGTCGGAATCGCGTGCACGGACGAGCCAAGATCTTTCAGCTTTGCAAAAAGATCGCTATTTCGAGAGACGATGAAACCCGCGGCGATGTCCCCGCTTTGCCCTACGGCTTTTGCCAACTCCCACGTGAACTGGCCGAGCGATCCTTGCCGGCCGAGGTACATGAAATCGATCAGAAAAGGGGGAGCTGGAGGCTTCGTCATGTGTGGCCCCGGAGTCCATTTTGGAGCATGCTACAGTCCCTTTATCCGGCCGGATGATGACTTTTTTGCACCTAGATCGCTTGGCCCCGCGGGTCATGAAGTGACGTCGCGGAATTGCGAATAGCCGTCGAAGACGTTGGGATGACCGTGACCGTATTACATGTGTTGTCACGCCCGGTAAGCCTGTTATACACGCCAAAGATTGTGAGCAATACCGGTTTGATCGCGGAGATCCGAATGGTTGGAGACGTGCTGATCGAAGCACTGAACATCGGTCTGAGCATTCCTGTGTATCTGCCGCAGGAGCGCAGCATCATGACGAATCCTGCGAGCCTCGTTTCAGACTTCTATCTCAATAACCGTAATCGTCACGTTCAGGAGCTATTGATCGATTTGTCTTTTTCACTGCGCGCCGGACAACGGCTTGCAGTAATCGGACTGAACGGCGCAGGTAAATCGACGTTGCTGCGCCTTCTTGGGGGTATCTATCGCCCCACCAAGGGAACTTTGACAATCAACTGCATGCCAAAAGGGCTTTTCGACATTTCCCTCGGCTTCATTGGCGACGCGACGGGGCTAGAAAACATCTACCTCCGGGGCCTCGAGATGGGCCTAACGATCGCTCAAATTCGGGAACTTATACCCAAGATCATAGATTTTAGTGAGCTGTCAGCTTCGATCGACAAGCCTCTCAATACTTTTTCGACAGGAATGAGACTGCGACTTGCCGTGTCGATCGCCTTGTCAGTTCAACCCGATGTCATGCTACTCGACGAGTGGATTGGATCAGGGGATTCTGCATTTCAAAGTAAGGTGACGGAACGCTTGAACCAATTGGTTGATGCTTCGCGCGGCCTCATACTGGCTTCCCATAACGATGTCCTTTTGAAACGGGTATGCACGAGTGGCATCGTGCTGCAAAAAGGCCGATCAGTGTTTTTAGGTGAGCTGAGCGAGGCCCTCGGCTACTACCATGAACATATTCGCCCGTCTCCGAAGCGGCCCCAGCCCACAAAGCTAGAGCCGGACAAATCGCAGCCTAGTTCTGAAAAGCACGCATAAGGGGGCCCGCCGATCCAATATGACGTTCAGCGGGCTACTCAAGTGGATACGCGCTACGTTTGACGCTGGCGGCTGGCGCGCGCCATGGTTGATGGTGAGATATGCCAGGCTCGTTATCCTGAACAGAACATCAAAAAATCGGCTGATTACGTCGGTTCCTCAGCGAAAAGAACCACGTTTACCGGACATCGCCCTATCTCCCCGCGACGAACCCGACGGCGACGTGGTGATACCTATCTACAATAATTTCACGGATACGATTTCGCTGCTCGCAGCACTCGACAACGACACATCGATTAACGGCCGCATCATACTTGTACATGACTGTAGTACGGATGACAGGCTCTCGCCCGCGCTGAGAGGCTTTGCGGCCCGGCGCGACCACACAACGCTTTTGGAGAATGAACGAAACCTAGGTTTCGTTGAAACTTGCAATCGAGGAATGGCCGAGTCGACGCGAGACGTCGTGATTTTGAACACCGACATTGGCCTGCCCAGGGGGGCAGTGCGCCGGATATTGAACCGGCTGCAGTCTGATAGCGGCATCGCAACTGTCACGCCTTACTCAAATCTCGCGTATGGCGTCGGGATACCTGACCTTCTTTACGAAAACACGCTTCCATTTGGCGCTCAAATCGAAGAGATCGACCGATCCCTCCAGAGCATCGCATCTGTCGCTGAGATTCGCTTGCCCGCGGGTGTTGGCTTCTGCATGGGCATGTCGCGCCGAGCATTGAGTGCACTTGGCGGCTTCGACAAGAACTTTGGTCTTGGGTATGGTGAAGAAACAGACTTTTGTCTCAGGGCAGACGCCATCGGCATGAAGAATGTACTCGCAAGCGACGTTTTCGTTGCGCATCATAGGGGGAAGAGTTTTGGCGCGACGTGGCAAGAAAAGAGCCGCAAAGGAACGCTGAAAGTGCTCGCGCGCCACCCAAATTACGTCAGCGGAAAGTTAGAGAGTTACCTTCAGCAGGGTGAAGCCCGTGCCGTTGCTCTTGTAGCGCTAGTTCGCCTAGCAGAAGAACTGTCAGGCGAAAAAACGCGAATACGCGACCGCGTTCAATCCGAAACTGACCCGCCAGCTTCGGCGGCACGTTACCCTGAATTGACGATTGTCGAAAAGCCTGGCTGCACAAGTGCGACACTGAATTACGCAAATGAGTCGTATCGTTTTCAATTTTCCGGCCGCGATCTAGTAAGTCAAACGCTGGCACTTGTTCCTTCAGCTGCTCGATCAATCAGTGAGAATGAACTTTCAGTTGAATTTTACCAGGTACTCACCGGCTTTACCGGCAAACCCAGGCGCTCGCCTGAATAACGATCACGCAGCGGCCCCCACCAGTCTTGATGAGCAAGGTACCATTGGACTGTCTTCTCTAAGCCGGATTTAAAAGTTTCTCTTGCTTTCCAACCCAGTTCTGCTTCGAGCTTCCCAGCATCGATGGCGTAGCGCATATCGTGGCCCGGACGATCAGGCACGAATTCGATGAGTTTCCGACGCGAAGACCCGGACGGCTCCAACTTATCGAGGACATCGCAAATCGTTTGAACCACTGAGATGTTCGTTTGCTCGTTGCGGCCGCCGACGTTGTATTTCTCACCGATCCGGCCACGCCTCAATATTAGATACAGGGCCCGGACATGATCATCGACGAAAAGCCAATCGCGTACATTTGTGCCTGTACCATAAACAGGTAGCGCTTTGCCCTCGCGGGCATTGAGTATCATCAGCGGAATGAGCTTCTCGGGGAACTGATACGGACCGTAATTGTTGGAACAATTTGAAATCAAGGCCGGGAACCCATAAGTCCTGTGCCATGCGAGAACCAAATGATCAGATGCCGCCTTGCTCGCTGAGTAAGGCGAACTCGGATCATAGGGTGTGTCTTCGCGGAACAAACCGGCTGACCCGAGTGAACCGTAGACTTCGTCTGTCGAAACATGCAGGAAGCGAAACTTAGCCTTGCCTTCTTCTGGAAGAGAAAGCCAGTAACGGCGCGCCGCTTCAAGGAGTGTGTAAGTTCCATTGATGTTAGTATCGATGAACACCGACGAACCCGTAATCGAGCGATCGACGTGGCTCTCTGCAGCCAAATGAATAATTGAATCCGGCTTGAAGCTTGCGAAAGTCGTGTTCATAGCGTCACGGTCACATATGTCGGCGCGTAAAAAGCGGTAACGAGGATTGGATGAAATTCCGTCAAGAGTTCTCAGATCTGCAGCGTACGTCAATTTATCGACGTTCAAGACTTCTAAATCGGCTTCAGCAGCTAGATATCTACACAGAGCTGACCCGATAAAGCCGGCGCCCCCCGTAATAAGAACTCTCAACATCATTCCCATGAACTACGTCCCCATGCGTCTTTAGCGGCGCCGACGCCTCTTCGCACCATTCTGATTATAGTTGACTGAAACAAAGAACTCCAGCAGTTGAGAATTCCGCATAACGCAAATTATTGCAAACCTAAAGCGTTGAACGAGTACGAATAGTCAGGCCCCAAGCTGCCACAACTCGATCAGTTTTTCGTTGTAAAGTGCCATTCTTGCTGCAGTATAGGCAGGCATAATTTTCGCAGGGAAACAAGATACGCCGACATGAAAGAAAAATCGCGACATCTGCAGGAACTGGAGTCTGAGAGCATCTATATCCTGAGAGAAACGATTGCCCAGTTTGAGAAGCCCGTCCTGCTCTATTCGATCGGCAAAGACTCTTCTGTTTTGCTACACCTCGCCAAGAAGGCGTTTTATCCAGCGCCAATACCGCTTCCCCTGTTGCACATTGACACGGCTTGGAAGTTCCGCGACATGATCTTGTTTCGAGATGACATCGTCAAACGATACGGTGCTCAGCTCTTTGTGCACATCAACGAAGATGGCAGGAAAGCGAACGTCAATCCGAACACCTGCGACAGTGCCTATTATACGCAGGTGATGAAGACGGAAGGTCTGCGCCAGGCCCTAGAGCATCATAAATTCGATGCGGCCATCGGCGGCGCTAGGCGCGACGAAGAAAAATCGAGGGCAAAGGAGCGTGTGTTTTCACATCGCACGGCCGATCATAGCTGGGATCCCAAAAACCAGCGGCCCGAGATTTGGCGCCTCTATAATGGCCACCTCGCTGTTAGCGAAACAATGCGCATTTTCCCCTTGTCAAACTGGACTGAGCTCGATGTATGGCAGTATATCGGGGCAGAAGAAATTCCCGTGGTGCCTTTATACTTCGCTTCTGAGCGGCCGGTTGTCGTTCGAGGCGGTACAATGATCATGGTCGACGATGACCGGCTGCAGCTGTCATCTGCAGAGGTGCCCGAGTTGCGCCGGGTGCGCTTCCGGTCGCTCGGTTGCTATCCGCTCACTTGTGCTGTTGAATCCAATGCCGCTTCAATTAGCGACATCATCGAAGAACTTAAGCTAACACGCTTATCCGAGCGGCAAGGGCGAGTCATTGACCGGGATCAGATCAGCTCTATGGAGAAGAAGAAAGAAGAAGGTTATTTCTGATGTCGGAGGAAAGAAGCAACATTGATGTGCAGGCGCGCGGTGCAGTTAGCGCTAAGGAACTCCAAGATTCGGGATCGACCAGCATTCCGATGTTGCGTTTTCTGACGTGTGGCAGCGTGGATGCCGGCAAAAGCACGCTAATCGGGCGGTTGCTCCATGACTGCCAGTCAATCTCCGACGACACACTCTCCTTGATCGAGCGGGATAGCCACACCTGGGACACGACGGGAGAGGCGATAGACTTCGCTTTACTCGTAGACGGGCTACAAGCCGAACGCGAACAAGGCATTACGATAGACGTTGCGTACAGTTATTTTTCAACACCCGCACGCAAGTTCATTGTCGCCGACACGCCAGGCCACGAGCAGTACACCCGCAACATGGTAACGGGCGCCTCAAATTGCGACTTGGCCGTCATTCTCGTTGATGCGCGAAAAGGAACACTTGTCCAAACGCGGCGTCACACCTGCGTTGTTCAGCTCCTCGGCATCAAGCACATCGTGTTGGCCGTAAACAAAATGGACGCGGTTGGCTACGCCGAAGACGTATTCGATAACATCGATAGTGAGTACCGCGCGTTCGCAACAAGACTTGGCTTCGGGCAGATCCAATCGATTCCGGTGTCAGCTCTTCGTGGAGATAATCTGACGACACGCAGCGCACGCATGCCATGGTTCAAAGGGCCGACACTCCTGAATCACTTGGAAACGGTAGAAATCTTGATCGCCGCCAAAACTAACGCTATGCGTTTACCCATTCAATGGGTCTGCAGGCCAAATTCGGATTTCAGGGGTTTTTCCGGTACGATTGTCGGCGGCAGCATTTCACGCGGAGATCCTATTGTTTCACTGCCGTCCAGTTCCAGATCCAGCATCGCGCGTATTTTCGTGGGGGACGAAGAGCGCCAGTCGGCAAGTGCTGGCGATGCGGTTATGGTCACCCTGGCGAACGAAATCGATGTTGGTCGCGGTGATCTGTTTTGCTCACCAGTTGATCGCGCTGAGACGGCAGATCAGTTCTCTGCCAATCTCGTTTGGATGAGTTCGCAGGCACTCCTGAAAGGGCGTCCATACTTGCTTCGATGCGGCACGCAATCGGTCATCGCTCAAATTAGTGACATCAAATACAAACTGAATGTCAATTCATTGGAACACGTTGCCGCTCGGGAAGTAACTTGCAACGAAATCGCTGTCTGTAACTTCACAGTTGCCAAGCCCATAGCGTTTGACAGCTACGCTGAAAGCCGAGAAACCGGCGGCTTCATCCTTATTGATCGCGCGACGAACGAAACCGTCGGCGCTGGCATGATTCAATTTGCTCTCCGGCGATCGCACAATATTCACTGGCAGACCATCAATGTATCACGGGATCAGCGCGCCGATCTCAAGGGCCAGAAGGCCTGTTGTCTTTGGTTCACAGGATTATCGGGTTCAGGAAAATCTACGATCGCCAATCTCATAGAAAAGCGTCTCCACTCTCTCGGGCGCCACACTTACATTCTCGATGGCGACAACGTGCGGCACGGCCTCAACCGGGATCTCGGGTTTACCGACGCCGACCGCGTGGAGAACGTCCGCCGGGTTGCCGAAGTTGCGCGGCTGATGGTCGAAGCCGGGCTTATCACAATTGTCTCGTTCATTTCACCGTTCAAGGCAGAGCGGCAATTTGCCCGCGAGCGATTTGGCTCCGATGATTTCCTGGAAATTTTCGTCGATACGCCTATCGAGCTTTGCGAAATACGTGACCCCAAGGGGCTCTACAAGAAAGCGCGTGCGGGTCAGATCGCTCATTTTACAGGCATCAGTTCACCATATGAGCCGCCTGAGAATGCCGAACTTCACCTCAAAAGTGGAACCGACTCGACGGACGTGATCGTTGAACAAATCATGGCAGCACTGAAGGTTCGCGGCGTTCTTTTCACTGTTTAAACTCGCCGTCCAGCCGCCGGTGGCCCAAGTAGACTACTGTTTTTAGACATCTGTTTTTGCGGTTCGTGTGCGTTGCTTCGAAGAAAATCGCCGGCTAGAGCCTGAATGTGGCGGAAAAAAAGCTTCTGTGGACGGGTTCTCGACTCCTGGCCTGTGAGCAGCTATCGGATAAACGGAACAATCGGCAACTCTTGACGATACCGGGGGACGTTTTGAAGGAATGTAGCAAATCTGTTGCGCGGAGGTTGTCCGACTCACGATTCGTGCGCAAATATTTCAGCGGTCGAGGTGTCGATATTGGAGGCAAGCCAGACCCACTATTGCTGTACAAAGAACTCTTTCCTCTCATAGAAAGCATTAAGACTTGGGATTTGGAAGATGGCGATGCGCAGCAGATGGCAGGTGTTGCGGACGAAACATATGATTTCGTATTCTCCAGCCATTGCCTCGAACACGTACATGATCCTCTTGAAGCTCTGAAAAACTGGCTGCGAATTCTGAAGCCCAATGGCTACATCATCTTCGCGATTCCCGAGGAAGACCTCTATGAGCAAGGGATATTCCCAAGCTCCTTTAACCGCGATCACAAGAACACCTTCACGATGTTCAAAACGAATTCGTGGTCTTCGCGTTCCATAAACGTCTTGGAATTGCTTTCTAAACTCGGGGCTGCGGCAGCAGTAGAAAAGGTCGAGTTTCTCGACGAAACTTACCGCTATGAACTGCCCCGATTTGACCAAACACTGACGCCGGTCGGCGAAAGCGGGATTGAAGTAATAATTCGCAAACGCGCGGCTGCAGAAATTTCTTCTGGCGCACGCGTCCGCGGAGGCAAGCAGCCTGATATCGAAATCCGTCTTCATCTCAATCAATACCGGGATGATCAGAAGACACTGCGAAGTTCTAACGCCGAACGCCCCCCTTTCAACAATGACGGCGAGATGTAAATTTCGACGCCGGTTAGCGCATTGGATTGCCCATAGACATGCCTCCGACACCAATAAAGATCAGAGCGAAGGCACCGTTGAGGCTCGGCCTGGCGGGCGGCGGCACCGATGTGTCTCCCTACAGCGACCAGTTCGGCGGCATGGTTTTGAATGCGACGATATCGCTCTATGCTCATTGCTCTGTTGAGGAGACGAGCGATGGACGGGTCGAAATTGACGCGCTTGATATGGACCGGAGGTGGGAAGGCGCAGCTGATCCGTCCTTGCCCGTCGATCATCCGCTTGGACTGATTTGCCAAGTCTACAACCGCATCGTGCGGGACCATTGCGGCGGGAAGCCCTTTTCAGTGCGCATTTCAACTTACGCGGATGTGCCCCCGGGTTCGGGTCTTGGTTCATCATCGACGCTTGTTGTTGCGATCATCTGCGCGTTGGCCGAGCTCAAGCGCATCGCGCTTGGCGAATATGAAATCGCTCATCTTGCCTTTGAGATAGAGCGAATCGACCTCGGTCTTGCGGGTGGCAAGCAAGATCAGTACGCCGCCACCTTCGGTGGCTTTAATCTGATGGAATTCTATGAGAACGACAGAGTTATTATAAACCCTTTGCGACTCCGCCGCAGCACCGTTTCCGAACTCGAAGCGTCACTCATCCTTTATTATACGGGACGCTCGCGCGCGTCGGCTGCGATTATTGAGGAGCAGGTCAAGAATGTGACGTCCGGAAGCACGAAATCTATTGAAGCGATGCACGCGCTGAAACAGCAATCGCGTGGCATGAAGGAAGCTCTTTTACTCGGAGATTTTCGCCGCTTCGCCGACGAACTCCGCCAAGGCTGGACTGCGAAACGCGCAACAGCAGAGCAGATTAGCAGCGATGTCATTGACCAAGTGATGTCAACGGCCATGGCGAACGGCGCTTTAGGCGGCAAAGTCTCAGGCGCCGGAGGCGGCGGCTTCGTGATGATCGTGTCTCCGCCCGAGCGCAAGCCAACAATCGTACGTGAACTCGCCGGACTAGGCGGACACATTTTCAATAGCGTGTTCACAGAACATGGAGCCTCCGCATGGAGAGTGCAATAGCGCGTTACATTGCCGAGCAGCTCGGACAGTCTTTAGCCACGATTACAGCTCTTCACGCTGACAAGTTCTATCGCGATACCGCCGAACGCGTAGCAGCACTTTTCATCGAAACGCTAATGCGCGGGAACACGCTGCTTTTTGCCGGGAATGGTGGTAGCGCCGCCGACTCACAACACGTGGCCGGCGAGTACGTCAGCCGATTTCACTATGATCGCCCCGGATTGTCGGCCATCGCCCTCACAACAGACACCTCCATCCTTACGGCGATCGGCAACGACTACGGATACGAATACGTTTTTTCCCGTCAAATCGAGGCTATCGGAAGAAAAGGCGACGTTTTCGTTGCGATCACTACTTCCGGTAATTCACCAAACATCCTGGCTGGAATAGAGGCCGCAAAGAAAAAGGGCATCACGACCGTTGGTATGACGGGGCGGACGGGCGGCAAGATGAAAGCGATGTGCGATCTGTGTCTTTGCGTCCCATCCGACTCAGTACCGCGGATCCAGGAAGGTCACTTGGCGACCCATCATTTCCTATGCGGCGTTGTTGAAGCAATCGTATTCCCGAAGCCGGCGTAACTTACGCGAACTGGCAAAGAATCTTATGACACCTTCGGTGAACCAGGCAGTAATTCTCGCGGGCGGCTTCGGTACTCGACTCGGTCACCTCACGCAAAACGTACCCAAGCCGCTGCTACTCGTTGCAGGCGTACCCTTTGTGGATTACGTCGTTCGCTGGCTTGCGCGTTACGGCATTGAGGAAATAATCCTCTCGACAGGCTACCTCTCGCATTCTTTTGACACGTTCCTTGCAGGCCGCACTTGGAGAAATTCTTATGGTGAGCCGTTGCGGGTCCGCACAATTGTTGAGAACAAGCCCGCAGGGACAGGCGGTGCTTTGGCGCTCATGCGCAAAGAACTTCAGCACCGTTTTCTATTGATCAACGGCGACTCATTCTTCAACTGCAATCTTAGCGCCCTCCTAGCGCAAGCCGACGCGCTTCCGCCCGGAGGAGCTGCGTTGACCGTTCGCGCTGTCAGCGACGCGGAACGCTACGGGCGCATTGAGGTGACTGGCGACCTTATCACCGCGTTTGCCGAAAAATCTGGATCTGGTCCTGGCCTTATCAATGCGGGCGTTTCTTTGATTGATCTGACCGCCATCGAACGGTTCAATGATATACCGTGCTCTATTGAGAAAGAAATTTACCCCCGACTCTGCGCCGAGGGGCGCCTAAAGGCTGTCCAACAGTCCGGATACTTTGTCGACATCGGCATTCCGGAAACCTACAGCCTGGCTCAAGATGAACTGCCCCGCGCCGTGCGGCGGCCAGCCGTATTTCTAGACCGGGACGGCGTATTGAATGAAGATCGTGGTTACGTCCATCAGCCAAAAGATTTCACATGGATACCGGGTGCCATTGACGCGGTCCGGATGGCCATCGAGGCCGGTTACCTTATCATCGTCCTCACAAATCAGGCCGGAGTTGCCCGGGGACTCTATGGCGAAGACGCTATCAACAAGTTGCACCATTTCATCAATTCGACGCTCGTAAGCCGGAGTGCCTGCATCAACGCGTTCTATTATTGTCCCTATCATCCTGAAGCCGTTGTACCTGAGTACCGCCGGGCACACGAGGACCGGAAGCCCTCTCCTGGCATGTTAACGCGTGCCGCGGCAGACTATCCAATTGATATGAGCCACTCGTTCTTGATCGGTGACCAAGATAGCGATATGGCAGCTGCGGCGGCTGCAGGTATTGCGGGTCACAAGTTTACTGGTGGAAATCTTGCTGAACTGATGCAGCGCTTGATCCTTGTAAATTAGAAGAGACACGCACCACATCGCAGCTCCCCCTCAACCACGCGACGCAATGACGATCTGCGGATCGCGCGCGAATTCGCTGACGTGCGCCTTGAGGTTCGCACACGCAAGATCCTCGTTGAACCGTTCGAGCGTATAATCGCCGTGCAACTCAGCGATAATCACGCCAATTTTCGGCAGAAACGTTGCGCCGTTGAAGATCTGCTTCTCCGCCCCTTCAACATCGATCTTCAGAAGATCAATCCGGTCTATCACCTGCTCGCGGCACAATTGGTCAACACTTATCCCTTTGACGCTCACACCTTGCCCGCGCGTGTTCATCTGAAAATGCGACGCTCTGCCCGACGTGCTGATAAAAACCTGTTCTTGAGGCACGGCCGTTAAACACGCTTGTATCGGCACGATACGGGGCTCTCGCGCGGTGTTCTCCCTCAGGAGCGCGAAATTTTCCGGATTAGGTTCGATGCTGTAAATTTTAGCATTTCGGTATCGCGCCGCCAGGTACAGCGATGCGAACCCGATATTCGCTCCCGCATCGACGATCGTGCGCACGCTCTCTGGCGGCAGCACAGCCACGGAGATTTTGTAGCCTTCGCGGGCAAACATTTCGTAGAGGATGCTCAAGTCGCCGTCGTGCGTGCGCAGCGTGACCGCAGTCTGATATCCGCCAAAGTTAAGATCGAGGCTCAGGCGCGGACCGGAATCGATGTCGGCCTTACGCCAATTGCGATAGTGGAACGCCAGTGTTTCGCGCATCAATCTCATGCGTTGGCGGGTGCTCGCGGGCGCACGCGCGGCAAACAAGACTTCTTCAGCATAGTCGGACAGTTTTCCCGATAACCTGTTCAACGGATTGTTGCGGCTGCGTATCAACTTTCCCTCCGGCAAGGTTGAATTCTCTACAGCGTGTGCGCTGCCAATTGAACAACCCGTTGACGGTTCAATCCTCAGCCTTCAGCGGGCGCTGCATCAAACCGGCAATCGCATCATCTACCGAGATTTGGCCTTCGACGATGGCGTGAACGGCTTCCGCAATAGGCATATCGATGTTTTTCGCGCGCGCTAATTTCACAACAGCAGCGGCGGTATAGACGCCCTCCGTCACGGAGCTGCGGCTTCCTAAAATTTCAGATAGCGGCTGCCCCTCGGCCAGCGCCCGCCCCAAAGACATGTTGCGCGATTGCGGACTGCCACACGTCAAAATGAGGTCGCCCAATCCGCTCAGTCCCATCAAAGTTTCGGACCGCGCCCCGTAAGCTTCCGCAAAACGTCTCAGTTCCGCGAACCCGCGCGTTACGAGTGCAGCGTGCGCGCTTGCTCCTAATTCGCGGCCCGCAACTATTCCAGCAGCGATGGCTAGAACGTTTTTGACAGAGCCGCCAAGCTCCGCTCCAACAACGTCGCTCGTCCAATAGAGGCGCATTTGGCGCGATGACAGTCCTGCAACCAAAGCCTTGCCAGCGGTCTCCGGCCGGCACGCAAGTGTAAGCGCGGCTGGCAGCCCACGAACAACGTCCGCCGCGAAACTCGGACCCGAGAGAACCGCGAGCAGAGCCTGCGGCAAGACTTCGCCTGCAATCTCGCCCATCAGCTTTCCTGAGACCTGCTCTATGCCCTTCGCGCAAATGACGACGGGCTGCCCGGGCGTGAGATCGCGCGCCAACTCAGTGGCGACGGACCGCAGATGTTGGGCTGGTACGACGAGAAGAATGACATCGGCCCGCGTCGCCTCGCGCAACGTCTCTGTCGCGCGCACACCTAGGTCGAGCGGCACGCCCGGAAGGAATGTGCGGTTGACGTGACGCTCGTTAATGTCGGCGGCAACGTCAGCTTCGCGCGCCCAAATGGTCACAGACTTTCCGCTCTGGACAAGCGTCTGAGCAAGTGCTGTGCCCCAGGCACCTGCGCCGACAATGCTAACGTTCTCAATCTTCAAAATGAGCCCTCACTGCCGTTATACAATACCACGCATGACATGTACTTGACTGACATGGCACAGCCGCAGTCACAAATCGCAAGCCGAACTGTCCCCTCAAGCCTTGACACCCGCACCAACCGCCGGTGGCGCGTCGGGATCGAGCGGCCAGCGTGGCTTAACAGGTGCATCCAGCGCATCGGTGAGGCCCAACGCCAAACGCTCCGCACCCGCCCATGCGATCATCGCGGCATTGTCGGTACAGAGCGCTGCTGGCGGAGCATAGAATGTAAATCCGTGCTTCGCGGATACCGCTAGCAAGGCCGCCTTCAGTGCTGCATTCGCGGCGACACCCCCAGCAACAACGAACGGCCTGTTGGCCTCCGGTAATGTGGCCTGCACCAACTCCATCGCTTTGCCAACGCGGTCCACAACGCAATCCGTAACGGCGGCCTGAAACCCAGCGCAAAGATCTGCAACGTCAGCATCGGACAGCGGTTCCGCCGCCTTGGCCGCATGACGCACAGCCGTCTTTAAACCGGCAAAGGAAAAATGCGGATCGGCCCGTCCGAGCATTGGCCGTGGCAGCTTGAAGCGCTTGGCGTCCCCGGACGCGGCCGCGCGCTCAACGTGCGGACCGCCCGGCATCGGCAAGCCTAAAAGTTTGGCTGTCTTGTCGAAGGCTTCGCCGAGCGCATCGTCGATCGTGGTTGCCAGCCGCCGGTAAGCGCCAACGCCCTCGACCAACAAGAGTTGCGTATGCCCGCCAGAAACCAGCAGCATCAGATACGGCGGTTTGACACCATCGGTCAGCCCGCATGTGAGGGCGTGAGCTTCTAGGTGATTGATCGCCTGAAACGGTTTCCCAATACCGAGCGCGAGCGCTTTGCCTGTAACGGCCCCGACGATCAGACCGCCGATAAGCCCTGGCCCAGAGGCAGCTGCAACCGCGTCGATATCGCTAAACGGCATCGATGCTTCGCGCATGGCCTGGCGGATGACGTCATCGAGACAATCGATGTGGGCCCGGGCCGCAATCTCGGGCACGACCCCGCCGTAAATCTTGTGAGCGTCAAACTGCGAGCGCACGACATTAGCGGCAATGCGCCCTGTCCCATCGCCGTTACGAACTACGACGGCCGCAGCCGTTTCGTCGCAGCTTGTCTCGATACCAAGCACGACTTGGGCTTGGGACTGGCCAGATTTTTGATGTGCTGAACCCATCGTAGTAACTGTCAATCCTGGCTGAGCCAACTTTGAGTGTACCTTGAATTTAGCTTGGGTTTAGCTTGGGTTTACGTGAGCCCGGCGATATCGCATAGAAGAGGCGACCGGTCACCCCGGTCACCAATGGCGTGCCGGCGCCGATACCCATAGCGCGCACCATGGGCCCTACCAACTGGAGAAACGCCGTTGCAAGCCGTTGCGACGATACGCATTGGAACGCGAGGCTCGCCTTTGGCGCTGGCCCAGGCCCACGAGGTCCGTCAACGGCTGAGTGAAGCCCATGGCCTCTCGCCCCATTTGATCGCAATTACCGTCATCAAGACAACGGGGGATCAGATCCTCGACCGTCCACTCGCCGACATCGGCGGCAAGGGGCTATTTACCAAGGAAATCGAAGAAGCTCTCCTCGCCCACGAGATCGACATCGCCGTGCACTCGATGAAGGACATGCAGACCGCATTGCCGGAAGGGCTCATACTAGGCGCTGCTCTGCCGCGTGAAGATGTGCGCGATGCATTTATTTCGCTGCAATTTCCCTCGCTTGATGCCGTGCCGGCGGGCGCAATAATTGGCACGTCGTCCCTGCGCCGGCAGGCGCAAATTTTGCACAAGCGTCCCGATCTCAAAGTCATTGGTTTTCGCGGCAACGTGCAAACGCGCCTGAAAAAACTTCAGGACGGCGTTGCTGTCGCGACCATCCTTGCCGTTGCCGGTCTGAAGCGCCTTCACCTTGAAGATCGCATCACCGCCGCTATTCCGGTTGAACACATGCTTCCCGCCGTCGCGCAGGGTGCTATCGGCATCGAAATACGCGCGGACGATGAAGCGGCTGCCAAGGCCGTTCAGCCGCTCAACGATCCCGCGACCGCCCTTGCAGTTGCTGCAGAGCGCGCGTTTTTGGCACGCCTCGAAGGGTCGTGCCGTACGCCCATCGCAGGGCTTGCCGAAGTCAAAGGCGGCGTGCTGTCGTTTCGCGGACAGGTGCTCTCGCCAGACGGCAAGATTTCCTATACCGCGCAGGGCTCCAACGCGACGCAACACGCTGTTGCAACCGGCATAGCCGCAGCTGACGACATCCTGAACAAAGCCGACCCCACTGTTATTGCCCGGATCCATACCTGATGCATGTCCTCGTAACGCGCCCTGAACCCGAAGCCTGGCAAACCAAGGCTCAGCTTGAAAAGCTTGGGCTCCAAGTCACGAGCGCTCCTCTGCTCACGATTGCGTTCAACGACATCGCCTCTGATGCTTTCGACGGCGCTTCAGGTGTCATCGCAACCAGTAAAAGCGCCCTTCGTGCTTTGGCACTCTCCGGCCTTATTGACAAAGTGCAACCGCTCCAGGTCTACGCAGTTGGGGAAGAGACGGCCGCTTTTGCCGAGGATTTGAAGCTCAGAAACATTACGGCTGGACGAGGGACAGCCGGGGATCTCGTGCCCGTGATCGCGGAACGCCACGCGGGGCGGCCCGGGCCGCTGATCCATTTAGCTGGCGACTACCTGGCCTTCGACCTCGCCGGTGCACTCGCCGAGAAAAACATAAACGTTACCGTTTTAACTGTGTACCGATCGATTGCTGCAGAACGGCTGCCTTCGGGCGTGATTGGGGCCCTGAAGTCTAGCCAGATTAACGCGGTCGCGCTCATGTCGCCCCGGACCGCCCAGATTTGGGGGGCTCTCATCGAAAAACATGGTCTTCAGAGCGAATTAAGCAAAATAATCCATGTCTGTTTGTCAGAAGCGGTGGCAGCGCAACTTCCGCCCAATTCTCAACGGCGAACTGAAATAGCTGTTCAGCCGAAAGGGCAAGAAATGCTTGCGCTTATCGGTGATCTGGCGGCACAATTCGGCCAAGAGTAGATTGCAAGGGACGTAAGCTTGCCCTGGCACAGAAGCGCCGGCAAAAGCGATCGGCATCTCCCCCGCCGGTTTGTCCAAACACAGTACGGAGGCGTTCAGCTCCATGACCGACGCAAAAAACGATCCCGCGCAGCCAAAACGGCCCTATGCGACGCTGGATTTGAAGGCGACCGAAATCAAAGTCACGCCGATTGGTGAGAAGGTGCCCCCTGCTGCCAGCGCGGCTTCAGGCGCTGCCGGTAGCGCCACGACCCCCACGCCTGCACCGGCCTCGACCTATGCAGCTTTCCAAGCGTCCGGATTCCCGCCTGCGGTGGCCGCAAAAAAGGATACCAGCGCAGCGAAGCCAAGCGCACCGCCGTCTGCAGCCACAAGCACGCCCACTGGGGCCACGAGCAGCGCGGCCAGCAGCACAACGACTACGCAATTGGCGCAGCCGGCCGCAGCGGCGTCCTCCACGCCATCCGCCACACAACCGACCGTCGTCGTCAAGAAGCGCGGCGGTTTCTTCTCGCATCTGGCAGCCAGCATCATTGGCGGGTTTGTAGCCTTGGCTGGCGCGGATTGGGCCATCCCGCAACTCCAGCAGCTCGGTCTGCAGCAATATCTGCCGCTACTTGGTGCTTCACGCGGCGCGGACGGCCAGCGCTTGGCCAAGCTTGAAAGACAGTTGGCTGCGGGCGACCTCAGCACCCAATTAAAGAACGCAGAAATACGTCTTGCTGCGCTCGAAAAAACCGCAGACGTCATACCCGGCATTGCTCAGTCGCAATCGCGTCTGGTTGCTGAAACCAAGGCTGCTCTTGCTTCTGCCGCAAGCGACGCTGGAGCACCCGACCAAATCGAACGGCTGACCAAGGTCGAAGACAAACTCAAGGCCTTGACTGACGCTGGCGCCAACGATCCAGCGGCCGGCCGTCTCGAACAGCTCGCAGCTCTGACCGGCAAAGTCGCCGATCTTGAAACCAGCATGTCCACGCAGTTGACCGCACTCCGCAAGAGTGTTGCGGGTGACGTTGAAGCCCGCATTATCGCGGCAACGGAAGCCAGCGAAGCCGCAAAATCCGGTACCCAGCGCATTGATCGTGAACTCGCCGGAATCAAGACCGACTCCGCGCGCTTGAACGAACGCCTCGAAGCCGGAAAGGCCCAGGCTGATCGCGCCATGGAAAACCTGAAACAGGCGCAACAAGACTCAGCGGCGCTCAAAGCCTCACTCGAAACACTCAAATCGAGCGTCGCCAAGCCATCGGACGTCACGTCGGCGGTTACGCCCGTCACCGAAAAGCTGGTAACGCTTGAAGCCAACCTGCAGAACGTTCTCAACGCCGAAGAAGACCGCCGCTCGAATGCCGAGCGCATTGTCCTCTCGCTTGAGCTGCAAAACCTTAAGCGTGCCCTTGATCGCGGCCAAAAGTATGGACCCGAGCTTGCTGAAGTTCGAAAAGTATCTAATGGGAAACTCGATCTTGCCGTGCTCGAAAAGTTCAAGGACCATGGCGTGCCTACCTTACCGGACCTCGCGCGCGATTACCGGGCAACAGCGAATTCTTTAATCGATGCCGACGCGGACGCCGCAGAAGGCTCGGTTGTTGACCGGCTCATTGCTGGCGCCAAGTCAGTTGTGCGCGTGCGCAAAGTCAGCCACAACGCCGATGACAAGAGCGCCGAAGCGATCGCTGGCCGGATGGAGATCGCTCTTAAAGAAGGACGCCTCCCGGACATCATCGAAGAGGCAAAGGCGCTTTCTTCAAAGGCCAAAGACGCAGCCGCGCCCTTTCTTGAAAAAGTCGCCGCGCGGGCCAGCGTCGATAGTTCCGTCGCTCAAATCGAAACTAAACTGAAGTCGTCACTCAGCGGCTCTGCCCGTGAACCGGCGACGACCCAGAACTAGCTGAAGCTCAAAGGTGCGCGCCATGCTGCGTCTCGTCATTTATCTCGTTTCTATCGCACTCATTGCCACAGGGCTTGCCTGGCTGGCAGACCGGCCGGGTACGCTCCACATGGTCTGGCAAGGCTATGACATAGAAACAAGCGTGTTCAGGGCCACCGTCATTCTTGCGGCGGCGGTGGCGACTGCCATTTTTACTTGGTCGGTCTTACGAACGCTCTGGAACAGCCCTGCCGCTCTTGGCCAACGCATCGTGCGTAAGCGTCAGAAGCGCGGCCTCGATGCGCTCTCGAGCGGCATGATCGCTATTGGCGCAGGCGACAAGTCACTCGCCACACGCTACGCACTGCAAGCACGCAAATCATTGCCGCACGAACCGCTCACGCATCTGCTTAGGGCCCAGGCTGCCCAACTTTCTGGCGACCGTGCAACGGCGCGGCGCATCTTCGAATCCATGTTGGCAGCGCCCGAAACGGAGCAACTTGGTTTGCGCGGCCTGTTCCTGGAAGCGGAACGCGAAGGCGCAACGGAAGCCGCGCGCCAGATCGCCGACAAGGCCTTGCGCTCTAATCCCAAGCTCGCATGGTCATCCGACGCGCTCTTCGATTTGCAATGCAAGCAGAAGGATTGGGCCGGTGCGCTCGACACCCTGGCGCTCGCCAAACGCAATGGCCTCGTTGAAAAAACGCCGGCCGATCGCCGCCGCGCCGTTCTTCTTGCCGCCCAAGCGCAGGATGCGGAAGACAACGACGCCGACAAAGCGCTGAGCCTTGCACTCGAATCCAATGGTCTCGCACCAGACTTGGTGCCTGCGGCCGCCGTTGCATCACGCATCCTGGCAGCGCGCGGCAATACCGGTAAGGCAGCGAAAATCGTGCAAAAGGCGTGGACGCGCGCGCCACATCCGGATCTGGCGATGGCCTATGCTTATGCTCGCATCGGGGACAGCCCGCGTGATCGTCTTGATCGCATCAAACAGCTGGCCGCACTCAACCCGCACTCTATCGAGAGCCCGATTGCCGTCGCGAACACAGCGATCGAAGCGCGCCTCTACAATGACGCGCGCGACGCCTTGCAGCCCCTGCTCGACAACCGCCTGACTCAGCGCGTGGCAACGCTCATGGCGCGCGTGGAAGCGGGAGAAAACGGCGACAAGGGCCGGGTGCGCGAATGGCTCGCGCGCGCCGTCAATGCTGCGCGCGACCCGGCCTGGACAGCTGACGGCGTCATATCTGACCGCTGGGAACCGGTGTCGCCCGTCACCGGTGCATTCGACGCCTTTCAATGGCGCGTGCCGGTCGAATCACTCGAATCGGGCGCGTCGAACATTCTTGGCGAGCGATTGGAAGAACTACTCGCGATCAGCGCGCCACCGCCCGCTGCCCAAGCCAGTGCCAGCGCCGCACCTGCTCGGCCCCGGGCAAATCAGGCTTCCGTACCAAGCCGAGACGACGTCGTAGACGCCGAAGCGGTGACGGTCCGCCCCGCAGCGGCCCCTTCCATGGCCGTATTGGCCGCAAAGCCCTCAGAACGGTCAGAACGATCTCTAGTCGCGAAGAACGCGCCCGAGCCGCGCGTTGCGGAAGTCACCGTCGTGAAGCCGGCCCAAGACAAGCCAGAGAAGCCTGTGGTCACGCCTGCCAAAATCCAAGAGCCAGCGACCGCCGTTAAAGCCGCTGTAAAGCCAGATGCCAAGATCTTCGTCGCACCCCGCGCACCCGATGATCCCGGTCCCGAAGAGGCAGAGACGACGGACAACGGCACATTCCCGAAGCGCGTTTTCCGGGCTGTCAATTAAGGAGGAGGGCCGTCTTATCCTGTTTGGCGCCACGACTCATGCGGATGATATGGACATGAAAAAGCGAGGTACATGTACCTCGCTTTTTCATTGTACTCAGGGTTTGAACTCTCGCGCCGGTTTCGCCCGGCGCGAGAGGAATCAATTCTAGATATCGCCTTTCGCCATCATATCGCGGATTGTAGCGGCCTGGCGCAGTGCCAGCGAAACAATCGTGAGCGTTGGGTTTTCGGCGGCACCGGTGGTGAACTGGCTGCCGTCCGAGACGAACAGGTTTTTGATGTCGTGCGTCTGCCCAAACTTGTTGACGACGCCGTCCTTCGCGTTCGCACTCATGCGGTTGGTGCCCATGTTGTGCGTTGAAGGATAGGGCGGCGTCGGGAATGTGCGCGTCGCACCCGCCGCCTCGTATACGGCCGCGCCTTGCTTATAGGCGTGGTTACGCATGGCAATGTCGTTGGGGTGGTCATCGAAGTGCACGTTCGGGGTTGGCATCCCGTATTTGTCCTTCTTCTCCTTATTGACCGTAATCCGGTTCTTTTCCTGCGGCATGTCTTCGCCAACGATCCACATGCCGGCCATGTTATTAAAGCCGTCCATGCCAGCCGCAAAGTCACGGCCCCAACCACCCGGATCGAGGAAAGCTGCCATAAACGGCAACCCGATCGAGAGTGTCTCTAGTTCGTAGCCGCCCGCGAAACCGCGCTTGGTGTCGTGCTTGGCTTCGTCAGAGATGATGCCGGCCATGGTGGTACCACGCCACATCTTCACCGGTTTTTCGAAGATGCCGTAAACCGAACCAGTTGTGTGGCGCATGTAGTTTTTGCCGACCATGCCAGACGAGTTGGCAAGGCCGTCCGGGTACTTAGCTGACGCCGAGTTTAGCAACAGACGCGGGCTTTCGATCGAGTTGCCGGCGACGCAGACAGCGCGAGCCTTCTGCTTCTGCTCCTTGCCATCCTTGTCAAAGTAGACGACGCCCGTCACTTTGCCTTTGTCATCGTGCTCGATGCGGGTGACATGGCATTGTGGGCGGACTTCGAGTTTGCCGGTTTTTTCGCCTTTTGGAATTTCGGCGTAGAGCGTCGACCACTTGGCGCCCGATTTGCAACCCTGGAAGCAGAAGCCGATCTGCTGGCAAGCGCCACGGCCGTCGCGCGGTGCCGAGTTGATCGACATGCGGCCGGTGTGACATTCCTTGTAACCCAGTTTGTCGGCGCCAGCCTTCAAGACCTTGAAGTTGTTGTTACCCGGCAGGCCTTCGATGCCGTGGGTGCGCGTTGTGCCCATACGGTCTTCGGCCTTCGTGTACCACGGCTCCATTTCCTTGCCGTCAATCGGCCAGTCGAGCAGGTTCGCACCTGCAATTTCGCCGTACGTTGTCTTGGCTTTCCACTCATGCGCTTGGAAGCGCAACGAGGCGCCGGCCCAGTGGATGGTTGAACCACCGACAGACTTTACGATCCAGGCGGGAAGGCCGGCGAAGTCTTTGGCAACGCGCCAGTTGCCAGATGTCGAACGCTCGTCGAGCCAGGCAAGCTGACCGAAGCTTGGCCACTCGTCGTTGACGAAATCTTCGATCGTGTGGCGTGCGCCCGCTTCGAGAATGACGGTATCGACGCCGAGGATCGCAAGTTCAGAACCAACAGTTCCGCCGCCGGCTCCAGAGCCGATGACTACTACAACCGAACCGTCGTCTTGTTTATAGGGTGCCGGCATGGGCATTCCTCCAGAAATTTGGTGATTTTATTGGTGAAGCTCTTAGAGCCAATCGATATCGTCGAAGCCGCGCTTGATGTAGCCGCCCTTTGAGGCCGACTCACCTTCGTAGCCAAAGATCGGCCAGACTTCTTTCTGGTTGTAGAGCGACACAACGAGGTCGCCGCGTACAGCTTGGAAGAAGCCGTCCTTTTCAATGCCGCGAAGCAGCGCGACGCGCTGGTGTTCCCAGCCAACGTCTGCATAGCCAACGCCGTGGGCCTTCTTGGCAGCCGCATCGAGAGCGGCAACGCCGTCCTCAAGCTGCTTCTTCAGCGGTGCGCCTTCGGTCGATTTATCGTCCATGCCTTTAACGGCAGCGGCGTAATATTTGTCGGCAAGGCGATCGTGCGGATAGATATCGCGCGACATCTTGATGAGCGTGCGAACCGACTCTGGCTTTAAGTTCTTGGCTTCAAGTGCCCATGACTCCGACGGGCACATCACAGCCGTACTGGTGACGACGAGTGCTGCAGCTCCCGTTGTTTGAAGGAACGACCTGCGGTCGACCTTCGGCGTTTTGTCAATCAAGTTCATTGCCGTTTCCTCCTACGTTTTTTGTTATTCTGCAGTCGTCCGATTCAATGTTGGCCGGCGACTGTTATGTTATGTCTATATCAAAGTCCTACTGATGCCGTTATTTTTTTTCCGTGGCGGCTGCACTTCCGGCTAGACTTTTGAGATACGCAACGATCAGTTTTCGTTTTGCGGCGTCCGGCTGGGCATAAGGCATGCTGGATCCAGGAACGAACTCTGTCGCATTCGTGATCCATTTGTCGAGTGTCTCTTCATTCCAAACCAAACCAGCGGCTCCAACTTTTTTCAGTGCGTCGGAGTAGGTTGGAAATTCCGCGAGCGTTGCAGCTGTGCGCCCAAATGCCGTTGCGAGGTTGGGACCCTGCCGGATCTCGCCTTTCGGATCGATGATGTGGCAAACGCCACAGCTGTTCAAAAACTGCTTAGCCGCTGCTGCGAGATCTACGGCATCTTCCGCTCGTGCAGATTCAAACGCCGTCACTGAACTCAACAGCGCGACGCCCAACGTCAATTTCAACGTCGCCAAGCGGCTGGTGTTCAATGCCCCCTCCATGCAAGTAAAAACGTGCCCCGATTACGCCCCTATTACGCTATGGGCGTTGACACGCGAAGGGTAGTATTTCGGTACTACATCAATGAAATGAGCATTGTAGCAGCGTTTGGAACACATCGCGCTAGCTGCTAGCCGAGCCCAATCATTCGGCAGCGACGAGGCCACTGGCCACCAGTTTGCGCGGCTGCTCGCGCAACAACACCTGGGCATCCGGGCGGCCGCGAATCTCCGAGACATACGTCAGACACGCACATCGCAAAAGCGAAGTGAAATTGTGCGCGTCGCCCGAGAGCAAAAGAACTTCATCGTGCAACTCAGTGAGAAAGCGCCCGAGGGGCAATTTGCGCTCAGCGGCAATTTCTTCGAGTATGTCCCAAAATGCCGCCTCAAGCTTTATGCTGGTGGCATGACCGCCAAGGCGGACTGATCGGGTGTGATACGCGAACGACTGAGCCGGCTGGCTGGAAAGTATCCGGCACATAGGAACCTCCAAAGAGTGATCACACTGACCCTATACGACTGCAACAGGATCGCAATCCAACTTTTTTGTTTTTTGGGGAAGCTATGAACGCTTTTCCGGCACATATAGGATTCATGTTTTCGGAGCTTTCGGATATTGCGATGCAACAAAGCCAGTGCCTATGGCTCAAGCGTAGGGTCAGTACCGCAGGCACCGGAAAGCACGACTCCTGTGTTAACCGAAAAAATAGATTGGGCGTGTCCGATACGAACAAATCTAAAGCGATGGCGCTCTAAAAAAACGCGGCCGCGCTTCGGATCAAGCTCAATGAGCCTGAGGAGCGCGGCCGCGATGGGTGTCCCAGATACGCGAAACTTCATTCCGGGTGTCCTCAAACACTTAAACTGAAAATGATTGCCACAAAGCAAACGAAAGCGACGTGTGCCGCACTTTATTCCCGGGGTTTTCCAAATGGCGATAGCAGCCACGCCATGAGCGGCACAGAAACCGGGTGTGGCAGCAGCCTCAGCGCAACAAGCGCCAAGCGATTAATAATTCCGGGAACAATGACGCGCTGCCCGAGTCTGAAGCTCCGGTAGGCCGCGCGTGCCACCTTTTCTGGTGTCTGAGCGGGGAGTACCCAGCGATAGCGCGCGCCCTCGGCCCCCATATCCTGGTGAAAAGACGTATTGACGGGGCCCGGCACCAACACGGCAATGCGCACGCCTTCGCCGGCCGTTTCGGCGGCCACGGCCTCCGTCAGAGACAAGACATAAGCCTTGCTTGCGTAGTAAGCGGCTTGATAGGGGCCGGGCACGCCGCCGCCGAGCGACGCGACATTGAGAATTCCGCCGCGCCTACGTTTGCGAAGCGATGGGAGAACGTGACGCGTCAATCGCGTCAAAGCCCGGATATTGAGGTCAATCAGGCCATCAATGTCATCGGGCTTCATGTGCGCAAACGAACCTGAAAGACCAACACCGGCATTGTTGATCAGCACGTCAATGTAGAAACCCTGTGCCGCGAGTGCCTTCTCAATGTCTTCCGGAGCGTTGGCGCTGGTAATGTCTTGGACAAGCTCAACAGCCCGCTGGTGCGTTTTTTCAGATATCAGCCGCGCGGCGGCAGTAAGTCCCTCTGCATTACGAGCGACAATCGCCACGTCATGGTGCGCCTCTGCAAATCGTTTGGCGAGTGCGGCGCCAATGCCGCGCGAACCGCCCGTGACAACAACGATAGGTTTGAGATGCGCGACGGCGGCCCGGGCGTTTTCAACCTCTGTCAGGACGAACCGCTTGCGGCCAATCCGAAAATCGGCCCAAAAGTCGGCAAGTCGGCCTGCCCCCGGCATGTCGGATCTCGCAAAGTTACGCTGGGATCAGGCGGCGTGAAGCGCGTGAACCTTGTCCCGCAGCGACGTCGGCCCAGCCGTTGCTGGTTCTGTAGCATGCCACAGATCGTATTGCTTCAGCCAGCCAGTAGCATGTGCGCTGCTGGGACCAATGATGTTGTGCTGTCCAACTCATTTCGCAATTTAAAATTTGGCTGAGTTTTACGCCGCCCGCGGACTGGGGACGGGGGAATGGGGACGCTGCGGACAAAACTCTAAGGGGTGTTCCCACCCCCCAGTGCCCTGCAAGGCTTTAGTAACAGCTCAATCGAGCCCAAGGCGTTCCGCCCCGCCGCCGAGTGCCGGACCAGCTGTCGGATCGTAGTCATCCGGCTTTTTCGCAACCAGCGTTTGCGTGGTTAAGATCAACCCGGCAACAGACGCGGCGTTGCGAAGCGCCGTGTAGCTGACTTTGACTGGATCGATGACGCCAGCTTCGATGAGATCGACCTCTTTGCCAGTGCGGGCATCCAGCCCGATGCCATTTTTAGCTTTGGAGATTTTCTCGACCTGTTTGTCGCCGTCCAACCCTCTGTTCGACGCGATCTTTGCCAACGGTCTCGATAGGGCACGCTGGACCAGCTTTGCGCCCTGGCGCGTACTGTCTTCCAGGTTCTTGATCAGCTTGTCGAGTGCAGGCGCGGCCCTGAGCAAAGCAACACCGCCGCCCGGGACCACTCCTTCTTCGATTGCGGCCCGCGTCGCGTTGATCGAGTCTTCGATCAGCTGTGCCCGGCGCCGCTGTTCGACAGGGGTTGCGCCGCCCGCCAGTATGATGGCTTTACCGCCTGAAAGTTTGGCCATCCGTTCGGCGAATTTATCGCGCTCGACGTTCTCGGGCGCAGCCTCATACTGGGTTTGCACCTGTTCGCGGCGCGCGGTTATTTTGTCTGGCTTGCCGTGGCCCTTGGTAATGATCGTTGCGTCCGACGAAATGCGGATTTGGTCGGCGCCGCCGAGATCGCTAAGTTCCACAGCATCGAGCTTGCCGCCAAGATCGCGGGCAATCACTTTGCCGCCTGTCATGATCGCTATGTCATCCATCATGGCTTTGCGCCAATGGCCATAATCCGGCGGATAAACGGATGCAAAGATTTGGCGGGTCTTTTCGCGCCGGGTGAGAAGATCGACAATACAAGCAGGCGACAACTCTTCGGCCAAAATGAGCAATGGCCGGCCGCTCTTTTCAATCAACTTGTAGACTGCCGACAATTGATCGGGCGTTTGGATTTTTTGGTCGGTCAAGAGGATATAGGGATTGTCCAGGACGACGTGCATCTTCTCGACATCTGTCACCATGTGGTGAGAAAGATAGCCGCGATCGAACGACATTCCTTCAGTCACATCCAGGATGGTCTCGACGCCGATCCCGTACTGGACATCGACGATACCTTGTGGTCCGGCCCTCTCAAAAGCTTCCGCGACCATGGCGCCGAGCACTGGGTCGTTCGCCGCAATGCTGGCAATGGCGAGCCGTCCGGCACTACCCTGAAGCGGCTTTGCTGCTTTCTTGAGGTGTTCGATCGTCTCAGCGACGGCAAGTTCCATTCCGTTCACGAGTTCAACCGGATTTGCGCCTTTGGCAAGACACTTCAAACCGTCTTGAACCAGCGCGTCGGCGAGTACTGTCGCCGTCGTCGTGCCATCGCCCGCAACCTCATTGGTCTGGCGTGCGACTTCGCGCAAGATTTGCGCACCCATGTTTTCAAATGGGCACTCAAGTTCGATTTCTTCCGCAATGCTGACGCCGTCGCGCGAGACCATCGGCGAGCCGGTTGGCCGATCCATAATTGCGTTCATGCCGCGGGGACCGAGCGTTCCGCCAACAGCGCGCGCGAGTTTAGCCACGCCGCGGCCAAGAGCTTCGCGCGCGGCTTCGTCATGAATCATCATTTTGGGCATGGCGCGTACTTTCGGTTTCTTGGGTGTTGTCTTGGGTGTTGTTAAGTTGGTGCCGTTATGATTCGACGGCCACTGGGCGCGGATGGCAGACGTGACCATTCTTTTTGACCAGCGGCGTCGTCGTGTCGAAGCGGGCTTCAAGTAACCCGCGGCACAAAGCGCCGTTGAATTCAGCGTTGGCTCGCACGCGGCGCAACGCCAACATATAGCCAGGCAAACTCCCGGGTTCCAGAGGCTGTCCCCCGGTGGTGACGAAGGCCAAGGTTTCATGCGAATAGGGTCCAACGACGGCGCGGCGCTCTTTATAGCGCACGATGAGCTTTTGGCCTTCTCCATTTGCGGCGGCGCTGTGCGTTTCGAGTTCGCCCATCGTGAGGGTGGAAATGTCCTCGGCCGAGGCCTCGTTGCTCATCAAGTGCTTAATCAGTGCCTCTTGGCGGCGCTGAAAAGCCTTGACCAGGAAGGTGCGGCGCACGTCGTCGAGATTACCGTCCGCCTCGTCTCCGAACGTTGCTTGGAACGATAGCCCATTGGCGACGCCGTGATTGATCTTATCGGCGTACATGTGTTCGCCGAGGACTATATTCGTGTCTTTTACCCACGGCAAAGTGCGCAAGGCTGTGCGCATATCGTCCGCCATGAGAAACGCAAAATTCGCCGCACACCAATATGTGGGCAGCCGAAAGTCGATGTGCACGCAATCGCTTGCGTCCACATCGACCCTTGAGATGAACTTCATGTCCGTGACAGATTCGTCGAGTTCGGGATCGACGACGGTAGCAAGCTGACGCCAGACTTCTTCACTTTTATTCACGCGCTGCTCCGTGCCGTCCACCTTCAAACTCCCTGTGCCGAAAGAACCGTTAGGCTGCCTCTGCAACCGCACCGGTCCAAAGTTTCTTCTTCTGAGCTTCGATGTCGATGCCGTAAAGGCGCGCCGCGTTGAGACCTAGAATCTTCTTCTTGGCTTGAAGATTCAGGGACACGCCCGTTTCCTTGGCGACATCGTCCGGCAATTCGAATGCCATAAATTTGTCGATGATCCACTTCGGCGTCCAGATGCCATAGTCGCTGCCGTAAAGCAGCTTGTCTTCACCAAGCCAGAATAAGAGCTCAGAGATGACGTGGGCAAAATATCCGGGCCGACTGTGAATGAACGGCAACGCGACCGCCAAACCGCCAAACACGTTCGTTTCCTGTGTGGCGATCCAGCAGAAATCGTCGAGGCGCGGCAAGCCGCAATGTTCAACAATAAAATTCAAGCCCTGAAACGATGTCGCCACATCGTCTACGTCGCCGACATCAAAGGCATCCTTGTTCAGAGGGATGATCGTCGGGCCCTTGTGCACGTGAATGTTCTTGATGCCGAGCTTTTCGGCGGCTTCTAGAAACTTATAGCAGTCTTTATCGGACAGCTTGTAGCCTTTCGATTCGCCTTTCCATTCGGCGGTGTAGAGCTTGACGCCCTTGATTTGATACTTTTCAACTTGCTCGTGGAGATGCTCAAGGCCCTTCGTGCCGTCACGC
Source organism: Hyphomicrobium sp. (assembly GCA_031419475.1). GTDB lineage: Bacteria > Pseudomonadota > Alphaproteobacteria > Rhizobiales > Hyphomicrobiaceae > Hyphomicrobium_B. Next base: position 35,935 of record JANOKW010000168.1, read on the forward strand.
GGATCAAACGCCCCATTGAGAATGAAGCGATCAGGGTGGCTCTTTTTCATGGCGTAGTTGCGTTCAGTCGTGTTGAAGCCGTTGTGATAAAAATCACCCAGATATGTCGGCTGCAGAATGGCCATGTCGTCGTAACCACGCACAAACAGATCGTCGTACATCGTTTGCGCGTCGTATTTCTCGAATTTTTCTTTTGGCCAAACCTCTTCCTTGGGGCTAAGGCCGCTGTGATACGCATAGAAGCAATCGATGAACTGCTTGCCGTGAATGTTTTTCTGATTCGCAGGGCTTCCATCCCAGAAGTGGGTGTGCCCATCAATGACGAAGATTTCCTCGCCGCTTGCCGTTTTGTACATGGGTCGCTTCCTCGATGATTTTGTTTTTTCTTTGCAGCTTTATCTTGCGAAGCGGTACGTCCGTTTCCACCGCCGCTGCGCGTTCTATTGCGTGCAGCAGATTCAGATATACTTCAGAGCGTCATCCATGTTTCCAAACAGGATGACGACATTCTCGTCGATTGTTACCATGCGGCCGTAGTGCGTTGACGTCGAAATCTCGAACGTCTGGGCCGAGATCGGGCGGCCGAGTGCTTCGCTGATTTCATCCATTTTGAACTCAAGCTTGCCGTTTCCATCGATCCGGATCATTGCCGGCATGTAGGTGACGGTGACACCCGGCTTGCCGTCCATGACTTCGGCGATTGCGCGGGCTTCGACGCTATCATTCATGGTGACACCGCATTGATGCGAGATCGTGGTATCGAAGCGGATGTCTTTCATGGTCTTGAAGATATTTGCGGTGTGTTCCTGGCTCATGACTAGATTCCTGTTCCAGATTAATCGGTTCACTTGAGGCGAGGTTAGGCGCTCACCGAGGCCGGCACTTTCAAGCCGGTTTCGTTGGCAATCGCCTGTATTCTATTCTTTGCCTTCGCGAGAGCTTCCAGGAATGACGCAACTTTGACACGGGGTTGCGACCAGATTGGCTGCAGCTGGTTTGCGGCCGTCAAGGCGAGATTGACGTGTTTCTCGAACCAGGCATTCATCACTGCCTGATTGTGGGCCGCGTGTTCCTTGTCATGCGTCAGCATGTGCACGTATTCGACCGTGTTCGCGAGGTTGCGCTCGTAATCGGCTTCAGCGGCTGAGACAACGCTTGGCGTAATGAAATCGCCTTGGGCTGCCGCCATCTGCATGATGAAGCCGCTGCGGAACAATTCGCCGACGAGCGGCTCGAAGGCCAGGTTCGTCGCCATGTATTGTTCGGCGTAATCGGTTGAGCCCATGATTTCTTCGATGGCCCGGCGCGTGCCCTGCCAG
>JANOKW010000169.1:0-12851 GCA_031419475.1 Hyphomicrobium sp.
CGCCCGCGTGAGGCCGGAGGAGGCGAAAGCTTCCCTGCGAGCGTGCGTGCCGGAGCAAAAACGCCTGCCGCTGACGAAAAAACATCGCCACAGCCCGCCAATCGTCAAACACAAGCGTTGCTCAGAGGTTCCTTAGGTCGCGATGAGCGGGATTTTCAGGCGCACCTCGATTACATTCATTTCAATCCAGTAAAGCACGGGCTGGTAAGGCGTCCGCGCGATTGGCCGCATTCGACGTTCAACTCGTGGGTGGAGCGCAACGCTTACGATATTGGATGGGCAGCGATGAGATGCCACCGTTGCCGGAGTGGGCGGGAAAGGAATAGCGCATCACGTGTAGGTTGGGTTAGGCGCGCTTTGCACTCGCGCCGTAACCCAACAGCTCTAGCCGCAAGCTCCGTTGGGTTACGCACCGGATCGAAGAGTGTTATTTGAAATGCAGCATCCGGGCCGGTGCTAACCCAACCTACGGCTCGCGCGCGGCAATCTGTTTCGCGACGTGGCCATGACGGTGTTTGTGTTGCGACGGCGGTGCTTGCGCAGCGGGCCGGGGACGCGGGTGGAGAGCGTGGTGCACTTCGGAGTCCCAGCGAGTCGACAAATGTCGTCACTCGGGTCCAAGAAAGAGATGAGCGAATGCAATCTGTACCTCAATTGCAGACCGAATCACCAACTATCTAGATTTCATGACGCGACATCCATCATTAAGCGCTCCTTTCATGCCCGTGGAACCAATCCGACCTGTCGCAAACATGTCGCGTAACGCCATGTGCTGGTGTCGATCCGGAAAGAAGTGGAAGAAATGTCATCGAGACCGCGAGTTGATGGCACCAGCCAATATTTTCGAGATCGAAGACGAGTTCCAGCGTATTCGAAAACGAGGCTATTGTTCTTATCCCAAGTCGTCGAGCGATGAATGTGATCAATCCATTACGAACGCTCACACCGTGCAGCGTCGAGGCGGGCTTTCAGCAATAGCAGAGGATGGACATGTCCTCGCGGTACAGCCAACGATGAAAAGGATGGTTGCAAACGAAGGCATGCCGTCGCCTCGGCGAATTGGCATTGGCCTCGCATCAACCTTTCCAGGATTTTGCAATAAGCACGACAGGATCGCATTTCAGCTGATTGAAGGAAAGTGCGTCGATCTTAACGCGGGCTCTGCACTCCGGTTCTCGTACAGAGCAATAGCTTTTGAGCGCTTTCGCAAAGCAGCGGCGCTGGAGTTTGTTGATCCTATGCGGCAGTTGGATAGAGGGCAGCCTTTATGGAGGCAAGGCGCAATTCAAGACCATCTGCGTTGTTATGAAGGTGGCCTAAGGCTTGGAATGCGAGATTTGGAGTCATGCAAGGCTGAATACGATTCTCGATTGCTGTCAGGTAATCCCACAGGATTCAAATTCTGTGCAATCCGCTTTGACCGGCTGCTTCCAATCGTGGGATGCGGTGCATTTCATCCGGAATTTGACACGAACGGTCGCGAGTTGCAACGACTGGGACGAGTAGGCTGCGAATATCAAATGCTCGCGATCAACGTTACAGCCTTCGAGCAACAAACGGTTGTGTGTTTCGGGTGGCTACGTGGTGGGACTGACCCGGCCCAGAATTTTGTAGAGTCGCTTAAAGCTCTTCCATCGCCGAGGGTAGCTAATGCGATAGTAAGAGTCGCATTTGAGCACATTGAGAATATTTATCTTCAGCAAAGTTGGTGGGATTCGTTGTCAATTGCAGATCAGGCTGAATTGAAGAAGCGAATTTGGAGCGGCGGTAACATTGTAATTAGAGCCTCGGATTGTCTTGTAGATCGCGGAACAATTTACTCTGACGCTCAAGTCTTGGAAATAGTGTCGGAGTAACGTGAGTCGATGGCAACCTACCCCAACCTCTCCACAAAACTAGCCACAACCCTCTTCGTCTCTCCGTCATCGAACTGGATGGTTAGTTTGTTGCCATCGACGAGCGTCACGGTGCCTTCTCCGAATTTTTCATGGCTGACCCGCGTGCCAACTTTGAAGTCGGGTGCGTTGGCGGCAGATGAGGCGACAAGTTCGCCTTCGATGGTGCGCGGCTCGTGCATGCGCTTTTTCTTTTTCTCGTCCGAGCGCGACCAGTTCTGCTGCGCGCGCTGCCATCCGGGCGTTTGGTAGTTCGATTGAAATGCTCCGGAGCCGCCCGAACCTGATCCGCCCGAACCTGAACTGGTTGAAGCCGTCCGGTCAAATCGGCTGGAACCGAATTGATTGCCGTAGCCGTAGCCTTGCGTGATGCCACCGTATGGGTTCTGGCTTTCAATCACCTCGACATCGCCGTCTGGCAATTCATCGACAAAGCGTGAGGGAATAGCGGATTGATAAAGGCCATGCGTGCGCCGGTTCTGGGCGAATGAAATTTTGGCCATCCGCTTCGCCCGCGTTATGCCGACGTAGGCGAGGCGGCGCTCTTCTTCGAGGCCGGCCTTACCGGATTCATCCAGCGCGCGCTGATGGGGAAAGAGACCCTCTTCCCAACCGGGCAAAAATACAGTTCCGAATTCGAGACCCTTGGCGGCGTGCAGCGTCATGAGCGAGACGCGCTCGCCGTCGTTGCCTTTGTCAGCGTCCATGACGAGGCTCACGTGTTCAAGGAATCCCGCAAGCGTGTCGAAGCCGTGCATGAAGCGCACGAGTTCCTTCAGGTTTTCAAGACGCGATTGCGATTGCGGGCTCTTGTCGGCTTGCCACATGGCGGTGTAGCCGCTCTCGTCCAAGATAAGTTCGGCGAGATCGGTGTGGCGCATGGTGTCGAGCTGACCGCGCCAGCGTTCGAACGCGCGCACGAGATCGGACAAGGATTTTCGCGCCTTGGCGGTGAGCTCGCCGGTTTCGACGATTTCACGCGCGGCGAAATACATCGGCATGCTGCGCGCGCGGGCAAGTTCGTGCACGCGCTTGACGGTCGTGTCGCCAAGGCCGCGCTTTGGCACGTTAACGATGCGCTCGAATTTTAAGTCGTTCGCCGGATTGGCGACAACTTCGAAATAGGCGATGGCGTCCTTGATTTCCTGGCGCTCATAGAAGCGGGGCCCGCCGATGACGCGATAGGGCAAGCCCAGCGTTATGAAACGGTCTTCGATGACGCGCATCTGGGATGACGCGCGCACCAGAATGGCGATTTCGTTAAGCGGGTGTTTCTGGCGCTGCAGGTTCTCGATGTCGTCGCCGATGGAGCGGGCTTCGGCTTCATCGTCCCAGAAATTGGCGACGGTGACCTTGCTGCCGGCTTCGCCTTCGGTGAAAAGCGTTTTGCCGAGGCGGCCTTCGTTTTTGGCGATGAGGGCGGAGGCGGCCGCGAGAATGTGCCCCGTGGAGCGATAGTTGCGTTCTAGGCGGATGATTTTCGCGCCGGGAAAATCTTTGTCGAAGCGCAGGATGTTGTCGACCTCGGCGCCGCGCCAGCCATAGATCGACTGATCGTCGTCGCCGACGCAACAGACGTTGGCAACGCCTTGCGAAAGAAGGCGCAGCCACATGTACTGGGCGACGTTGGTGTCCTGATACTCGTCGACCAGAATATAGCGAAAGCGTTTGTGATATTCTGCAAGCACGCCCGGATTTTCACGGAACAGCCGCAAGCATTCGAGCAACAGATCGCCGAAGTCGCAGGCGTTCAAATCCTTGAGGCGCGATTGGTAGGCGGCATAGAGGTCGCGGCCCTTGTTGTTGGCAAAGGCGAAGGCTTCTCCAGCCGGAACTTTGTCAGGCGTCAGGCCGCGATTTTTCCAGTCGTCGATAAGGCCGGCTAACTGGCGAGCGGGCCAGCGGTCCTTGTCCAAACCCGCGGCTTCCAAAACCTGCTTCATGAGGCGCACGCTGTCGTCGCTGTCGAGGATGGTAAAACCGGATTTAAGTCCGACGAGTTCGGCGTGGCGGCGCAGGATTTTGACGCCGATGGAGTGAAACGTGCCGAGCCACGCCATGCCCTCGACTGCGCCACCGATTTGGACGCCGATGCGCTCCTTCATTTCGCGCGCGGCTTTGTTCGTAAAGGTGACGGCGAGGATCTGCGACGGCCAAGCGCGGTTGTGGCTCAGGATATGGGCGATGCGTGTGGTCAAGACCCGCGTCTTGCCGGTACCCGCGCCTGCGAGCACAAGCAGGGGGCCTTCGGTGTGCTCGACCGCTTCGCGCTGCTCGGCGTTGAGGCCGTCGAGATAGGCTGCGGCATGCTGGCTAACCGGCTGTTTAGCGGCGATAGCACGCGCGGAAATGGACTGTCCAGGAGCTGGGGGATCCGGAGCCGGGGGCATCGGAGCTGGCGCGCGCGGATGCGCGTTGGGCAAATCGAAGGGAGGATCTTCGAAGGCCTCAGGTGGCACGTGGGGCGGCGCCGGCGGCGTGTTAATCTTACGACTCTGCGTCATGTCACTGAGGTAGCTTACTCAGGCAGCGTCTACAACCATGCTGTGGCCGCAGCTATGCGCTTGAATTGGGTGGAAAAAAATCATGCACATCTTTGCATTTAACGGTAAATGGGCCAAATTTCGAGTTCAGACTTATCCCCGCCCATGCGATTGACTGTATACTGGCCCTGAACGGAATCGAACAGGGGCGAAAATGACTGCAGACGTCAAAGTTAAGGCCAAAATCGAGGCCAAAGCGGACAGACCCAAAGCGGATCGGCAATGAACAACGGGCTCCTCTACATCGGTGGCCTGCTGGCGGTAATTTTGGCCGCGCTCTTTGGCGTGCCTTATTTCGTCGACTGGAACGGCTATCGCGGTGTGTTCGAAGAGGAAGCCTCGAAGGTTCTTGGCCGCGACGTGCGGGTAGGCGGCGCCGTCAACGTGCGTTTTCTACCGACGCCCTATGTGCGTTTCGAAAAGGTGCGCATTGCCGACCCGACCGGGCAGACTGGCGAAGCGTTCATGCGCGCCGACAGTTTCACGATGCGACTGGCCGTTGGCCCCTTGCTGCGCGGGGCGCTCGAAGCCAACGAAATCGAATTGAGCCGGCCCGTACTTTCCTTCGCGCTTGATGGCGACGGCAGCGGAAACTGGGCAAGCTTGCAGTTGAATCGGGCCGAACTTCCGTTCATTCCCCGGAACGTCGCGCTGCATTCAGTGCGGTTTCTGGACGGAGCCGTCTCGATTTACGGTTCTGATGGTCAAGCGATCACGCGCATTGAGAAAGTGAACGGAGAACTCGCGGCAGAAACGCTCAAAGGTCCGTTCAAGTTCGCAGGGCGCGCCACATGGTCGGGCGAAGAGCGCGACATCAAATTTGTGACGACGAGCCCGGACGCCGATGGCGGCATCAAGCTGAAGTCCAACGTTCGCGGAGTGTTGACGGCCAACAGTTACGCATTCGATGGCATACTTGCTGATCTGACCGGCAAACCGCGGCTGACAGGGGAAGTGACGGCGAAACTTGGCCTGCCCAAATTGGAAAGTGCCGAAGGCGATACGGCAGGGTCCGTCTTGCCTGGTTTCGACCTCAAGGCGCGTGTGGACGCCGACACCTCGGGCGCAACGTTCGACGATTTGACGTTGGACGTTGTGAACGCTGCCGAGCCTCAGTTGATTTCCGGGAAGGCGTCGGCAGTGTGGGCCAAAGAACCGCGCTTTGATGCAGCGCTTAACGCGAAGTGGCTGGATCTGGATTTTCTGGCAGGCTCCGGCGGACAGAGCGCAACCTTCGCCAAGTTGCGCCAACTAGGGCTCGCCATGCTCCATTCCCTCGCCGGCGATGGCGCAGCGAGCGCGAAAATCGATCTTGAGCAAATCAAGATTGGCGGCGAAGTTGCAGGCGGCTTGAAAATCGACGCCGAAAGGGCCGACGGCGTCATGAAGATCAAAGACATGAAAGGCGGCCTTCCGGGTGGAGCGCGCTTCGAGCTTTCAGGTGAGATCAAGGGGGAAGCAGGCAACCGAACTTTTAACGGCGAAGGCCTTGTGCGTGGCACTAATCTCGCGCGGCTACAGACTTGGATGCAGAAATCGGGCGCAAGTATCGACATCAAGGCCGAGGGGCCGTTCTGGCTCGCGGGGCGGCTCGTAGCCGGGGAAACCCAGATTGAGCTGACAGATGCGGAGGCCGAGATCGGCGGGCATTCTCTGTCAGGCGAACTCAAAATCGACGACAAGGAGCGGCGCCGAATTGCCGTCCGGCTGGAAAGTTCGAAACTCGATACTGTGAACCTGTTCCCTGAAGCGGCGCTGAAGGTCGAGCGCGAACTGTTGAAGGCGTTCGGTTTGGCGGCAGGGGCAGACGCCGCGCCAGATGCCGCCGGGCCGGGCGATGGCGCGCGTCAGTCAGATCTTTCGGTGCGCATAACGGCTGGAGAGCTAAAGCACGCGGGTAAGGTTTACCGCAATGTCGATGCCTCGGTCGTGCAAGAGGACGGCGTACTGCGGATACCGTCTGCGAAGTTCCAAACGCTGGGCGGCCTGTCTGTTGTGGCCTCTGGCCGCGTGAAGACTGCCGCCGATGAACCGGAAGGTACGATCAGCTACGAGCTGGACGCGCCAACGCGCGCCGCAGTGCAAGACGCAACCGGACTTTTCTCGGTTGCCAAAATTGTTCCAGCTGAGCGCACCGCGCCTTGGAACATGGCAAAGATCGCTGGACTGATTAAATTCGGCGCGCGTTCGAAGACCGCAACGGACGTTTCATTTGACGGCCTAATCAACGGAGCACGCGTCGTAGGCCGGGCTGAATTTGACGCCGGCTTCAAGGCATGGCGCACCGCACCGAGCCATATCAGCGCCGTGCTCAAGTCGCCGGACATCGCAACGGTGCTCAGTCTGATGCACGTGGCCCGGGCAAAGGTTGATGGAGCCGAGGCGCGCGCCATCGAGCTGTCATTGGCGGTGTCGGGGAAACTTGCGGATCAAAGTGCTGCACTTTTTGACGTCAAGTCGGAAGGCCTTGACGCCACGATGACGGGTTCGCTTCAGTTGCCGGAAAATGGCACAGCTGTCGTCAGTGGCCGCGTGATCATTAAGGGTCGCGACGCAACTGACGTGTTGGCGCTGGCCGGCCTTCCCGCGCCCGGTGGGCTTTTAGGCACAATTATAGAGGGAACCGTGGACGTCTCGGCAAAGGGGGGCATCGTAGAACTGGCGACGCAAGGACTGACCGCAGGCGAAAGCCGCTTGACCGGGCGGGCGACGATCACGAACGCAGCGGGCGAGGATATGAAGGTTTCGGCTGACATCGCTGCCGATCGCTTGACCGTCGCGGGATTGCTGGGCTGGATGACCGGCCGCAGTCCCACGAGTGAGGACAATAGTGCCGAGACCGAACAGTTCCGGTCAGTGTGGCCCAAAGCAGCTTTCGAGTTCGATGCGCTTGGTCATCTGACAGGTGATGTTACGGTGCGTACGAGTGCGCTAATGCTGACCGATAGACTTGGCATGCACGACGCCACGATCAAGGCCACGCTTGCACCGGGCAAAATTTCTCTGACGGACGTGAGCGGCCGCGCGGCCGGTGGCAGGCTGTCGGCAATGGCCAGCTTTAGCAAAGACGCGGGCGGCGTTTCGCTCGATGGAATCCTTAAGCTCGGCGCTGATTTGTCGGCGCTCAGCCAGGCTGCTGACGGGACGGCGGCCCTCGAATTGACTGTGTCAGGGCGATCACTCAATCCAGCGTCGCTCGTGGGCGGATTAAATGGGAGTGGCGTAATCGCTTTGAACGCGGCGCGCCATCCAGGCCCGGCGCCTGTTGTTGTTTCTGACGCGAGCGACTCTGTCTTTTCAGGAGACATAGCCAATGACGCGAGCGTCATAACTCCCGCATTGATGGAAGCCATTGCGTCGGCTCGCGTTGAAAACGGCACGCGGCAGGTTCCATTCACGATTGCTGGCGGCGATATCAAACTCGATCCGTTTGTGATCGAGGCGCCGCAAGGGAGCGCGCGCGTTGCAACTGTGGTGCGATTGGCGTCGCTCGCTGTCGATAGCGTTTGGCAAGTCACAGCGCTCGCGGCAAAGATGGCGCCGCCGCCTGACGCCCCAGCAGATTGGAAGCCACTGCCGAAGGGCCCGCTTCCTCCCGTTGTGGTCGTTTACACCGGCAAACTCGATGACCTGAAGCAGTTGGCGGTCGCCGTGGACGCTAGCGAACTGCAACAAGAGCTTTCAGTCCGGCAAATAGAACGCAAGGTTGAAGAGCTAGAGGTTCTGCGCCGTCGCGATGAAGAGCGCGCCAAGCAAGAGATTGAGCGGCGCAAGGCCTTGGAAGCTGAACGCGTGAAGGCTGCAGCGACCGCTGCTGCGGCTGCAGCGGCGGCAAAAGTGCAAAAGGCCAATCCGGTTGAAGTTATGCCACCAGTCATACCTGAGGCGGACAATGTGCCAGTGGAGGGCGCTCCGCAGGAACCAGCGCCAGCGCCTATTCCAGTGCCAGCGGTCGAGTCAGCGGCAGGTCAGTCTGACGAGCCGGCCACCAGCCCGCCGGCTGATACGAACGTGCCTGAGATTGTGCCTGAGATTGTGCCCCAAGGTGAAGCCCCTGCAGTCGCCGCGCCACCACCGGTTCGTGCCGTGCAACCGAAGCCGCGCGTGCGCCCGGCCGAGCGCCCACGCCGCACAACGTCGGACGAACTTAATAAAGCGCTGGGCGGCTGGCCTTAAGTGGCGCCGGTGCCAGATAGGGTGCTGGATAGGCGGGATTTGTAGCGCCTAAGCAGCCAGATCCTGACGGCGCTGGATAGGCCTGACGTGCCACGCTCCCTATCGACTTGGTCGATCAGTGCGGCGAGCGTGAGCCGGTCTTCCTGAGCGGCTTCTTTCAGCGCATCCCAGAATTCGGCTTCGAGCGAAATCGAGGTGCGATGCCCTTTGATTGAAAACGAGCGCTTAACGGGACGGCTCACGGGTCCGCTCCGGGCTCGGTGTCGCTTTTCTCGATTTTTGCGCCATCGAGCAAGGCATCGCGGCGGTTCTGTTCGTCGCTATCGTTGGTTTTCTTTTCCTTGGTGCGGCCAAACTTGGCGCGGTTTTCTTCGGCGCGCTTATCTTTTACAGCGCGATCTCTAGCCTTGCGGGCCTTGTTGAGGTTGACGATGTCAGCGGGCATCTATTCGCCTTACTTTTTTCTTTGTGGCACCTTTGGGCTTTTGTTGCCGGACTAATCCTTGCACCACATTCCATGCTTCTCAATGTCCCGGTTGTACTGTTCGATGGCTTCGCGATTTTCTTCCCGCCACTTTTTGGCACGTGCATCGGCAATTGCCGGCTCCTCGCAACCGAGTCGCCGCAAAGCGTATTCGAATGCCTCGTCCAAATCGACTTTCATTTTCTTGGCGCGGGCGAGCATGTCGCTGTCGGCGTTGAGAGTGGCTTCAACCTTTTTGGCCATGGCAAGTGATCCTCAGAATCCCGAGAACAGCATATCGATTGCAGCAATGATTCGTGATCGTTCACTTTCGAGATTGGCTACTCGTTCGGTCAACGCCTTAACGCCGATAGCACCAAGTTCGTTGGTAGATAGAACAAACTCTCGTGTGCCAATGCGCATGCTTGGAAAGAGCCGGGACTGCTCAGGAATTCGCTTGGGGAGTACGAGCGGCGCAACTATGACTGTCGTGCGGGTTTGTGTGAGACTTGACTGAAGGATGATCAGATAGGGCGCATATTTCAAAGACAATTGGCTCGGGTTCTTGAACACGTCGAACTGGCGCATCACCACGTCCTGAACTCATCCAGCCACAGTCCGTCCTTCTCGATATGCTTGTCGTATGCATCCATCGCGCTCTTGTTTTGCTCCCGCCAATTCAGTTCGCGCTGAGCACGCAGTTCGTTCTGCAACGCCTTCTCCAGTAATGCGGACATGTTCGTGCCGAACTCTTTGGCCTCGGCTGCCAGTGCGGCGTCGATGGAAAGATTGACCGATTTCTTTCGCGCAGCCTTTTCCTGCATGTGTGTCATCCTCATGGTTGATGCGCATTTTCTATGCGCATACTATCCAAAGGCTCCGATGTGGTCAAACGGCGCTTCAAGCCGCATCCGGTCCGATCATTTTTTCCGGCCGCACGATCTCGTCGAATTCCTTGTCGCTAACGTAGCCGCCGCCGACAGCTTCCTGGCGCAACGTGGTGCCGTTCTTGTGGGCTGTCTTGGCGATTTTGGCGGCGTTGTCGTAGCCAATCTTGGGCGCCAGCGCGGTCACAAGCATTAATGAGCGGTTGAGGCCGGCTTTGATGTTGTCCTCGCGCGCTTCGATGCCAACGACGCAGTTGTCGGTGAACGAGCGGGCGGCATCAGACAAGAGCCGCACGGACTGCAGGAAGTTGTAGGCCATGACCGGATTGTAGACGTTCAACTCAAAGTGGCCTTGGCTGCCAGCGAACGTGATGGCCGCGTTGTTGCCGAAGATGTGGACGCAAACCTGGGTCAGCGCTTCGCACTGTGTCGGGTTGACCTTGCCCGGCATGATCGAGGAACCAGGTTCGTTCTCAGGAAGCGAGAGTTCGCCAAGTCCGGATCGCGGGCCCGAACCCAAGAAGCGAATATCGTTGGCAATCTTAAACAGTGCAGCAGCGGCGGCGTTGATGGCGCCGTGGGAAAAGACCATGGCGTCGTGCGCGGCCAGCGCCTCGAATTTATTGGGCGCGGTGACGAACGGGAGATGTGTGATGACCGCAATGCGTTCTGCAACCTTTTCGGCAAATCCTTTGGGTGCGTTGAGGCCGGTGCCGACGGCGGTGCCGCCTTGGGCCAGTTCGTACAACCCTTCGAGTGTCTGCTTGATGCGGTGGATGGATGATGACACTTGCGCCCCGTAGCCGCCGAATTCCTGGCCAAGGGTTAAGGGCGTTGCGTCCTGAGTATGCGTGCGGCCGATCTTGACGATATGATCGAACTCAACGGCCTTCTTCTTCAACGCGGCATGGAGATGCGCGAGCGCGGGCATCAGTTCGTGCGTCACTTGCTCGGCGCAGGCGATGTGCATGGCGGTTGGATAAGTGTCGTTTGACGACTGCGCCATGTTGACGTGGTCGTTGGGATGCACAGGTTGCTTGGAGCCCATGACGCCACCGAGCATTTCGATGGCGCGGTTCGAGATCACCTCGTTGGCATTCATGTTCGATTGCGTGCCGGAACCCGTTTGCCAGACAACGAGCGGGAAATGATCGTTCAGTCTGCCGTCGATGACTTCCTGGGCTGCTTTGACGATTGTCTCGCCAACGGTTTTGTCGAGTTTGCCGAGGCTCATATTTGTTTCGGCGGCGGCGCGTTTGACGATGCCAAGCGCCCGGACGATCGAGGCGGGCTGCGTTTCCCAGCCGATCTTGAAATTGCCAAGAGAGCGCTGAGCTTGAGCGCCCCAATAGCGGGTGGCCTCCACTTCGATCGGGCCAAAGGAGTCGGTCTCGGTGCGGGTCTTGGACATAGCGGCGTTCGCCCTGGTGTGAGGTGGTCTTGCTTCTTGAGCCGATAGCACGGGTTTTGTTGCGGCGCGAGCGCTCCGCGAATTCGGAACGGCGCGTGTGCAGGATGCGCGAATCATTCGCCGGCGAGCAATTGTCCAGCCGGATGTGGGGTTCGAGAGCTTAACTCAATCAGAATATTGCCGCTTTTAGATCGTTGTCTTGGTAAGGTTCTGAAGTCGAGTCGGGTTGGCGCGTAGAAAATCGGGTTTTGAAGCACGGGGGTGTTTCGCGCCGATCAAAGCCAACCCTGCCTACGGGAAGTTCAAGAGTTCCTTATTTTGTGTGCGTGAGCCCAGACAGCCGTCGCTGCCTTGGGAGCAACCCGAATTGAGGATCACGCTATGGGACCCAAAATCATCGTCATGATTGTAACGCTCGCCATGCCGAACGGCGATAGCTGTGTGCACGTCAAGCCAATGGCTAATGCCGAAGCTTGCAAGATCGAAGCGAAGATCGAGGCCAGCGATCCGTTCGTTGCGGGTGTCGAATGTTCGGAACTCAAGGACGGTAAGCTTGAATTGAATTTCAAGCGCATCGACGGGGCGGATGAGCGCAAGATTCCGGAAGCCGTGGTGGAGCGGTCAACGGGCTAAGGGGCAGCGGGTGCGCGCCACTACTTCTTCCTGAACTGATCGAGGCTGAGGATTTTGGCGCCAGCGGGTTCGGCGGCGGGTTTGTCGGCGTCTGCCGCCTTGTCGTCGGTGTTAGCGCTCTGAGGCGCTGCGGATGACGCGGTCTCTGGCTGCGGCAGCGTAAAGACAGGTTCTTCCAGGCGCGCAGCCGTATCAAGGGCGTCCTTGTCCGGCTTTGCCTTACGCGGTGCGCGCGGTTTTTTCGTCAACGTTGCGCGGGGTGAGTCGCCGCGCGCGTCGCCAACAGCGTCGAAAGCCGCGTCCATGGTCAGAGAGCGGCGCGGCGACGGCGTATCTCGATTATCGGCGGCGTCTTCGAATTGAAGACCGAAGTGCACGCTCGGGTCGATGAAAACTTTGATGGCCGCGTAGGGAACAACAAGACGCTCCGGAATACCGTCGAATGTCAGTTTGACTTCGAAACGCTCGTCCGAGACGAGAAGATCCCAGAACCGGTGCTGCAGCACGATGGTCATTTCGTGGGGATATTTTTCTTTGAGCCGCTTGGAGACGACGACGCCCGGACCGTGTGTCAGGAACGAAATATAGAAATGATGTTCGCCCGGAAGGCCGGTCTTGGCAATTTGCTGGAGGGCGGCGCGCACGATGCCGCGGAGCGCGTCTTGCTGAAGTGCGTCGTAATCGATCATAGGCCCCGTCGCCATCACCAAGTCGTCATCACCAAGTCGCCATCGTCTGCGTTTCACTATTTCCGCGTGTCAGAAAGCATAAACTCCCTGAGAAGTGAAGTGGAGGGCTTCTGTTGCCCGGTGCCCTCCGGACCGCGCCTTACCCGGCTAGGAG
>JANOKW010000170.1:0-3337 GCA_031419475.1 Hyphomicrobium sp.
GATCGCGAGGCTCGGTCCCTACGGCGCGCTCGTTGTGTTTGCGCTGCCGGCGACGCTCCTGCTGCCGCTGAAGTTTCTGGCGATGTGGCTGTTGGCACAGGGCAAGATCTGGACGGCAACAGGACTTTTTGCAGGTGCGAAGGTGGCGTCAACCGCACTTGTCGCGCGCATTTTTACGCTGACGAAACCTGCTCTCATGCAGCTCGGCTGGTTCGCGCGCGCTTACAATTGGTTTGTGCCGTGGAAGGACGCACTCTTTGCGCAAATCCGAGCCTCAAAGGTTTGGCGCTATGGGCGCATGATCAAGACCAGGGTTAGGCTTGAGGCCAAGCAGGCGTGGACGAAATGGCGGCCGGTGGTTGTGGCGCGCTGGGCGGTGTTGCGCCCAAAAGTAAAGGCGGCTGCCGAAACGATGCGCGCAAGTTTGCGCGACGGTTGGGCGCGTGTTTCTGGTTCGAGACGGCCATGACAGCATCGTCGCGCTTGAAACCTTCGATATGACGGATCTGAACCCCATCTTGATTGCGGGCCCGACGGCTAGCGGCAAGTCCGCTCTGGCGCTTGAGCTTGCGGAGCGTTTGGTTGGCACGATCATTAATGCCGACAGCATGCAGGTGTACGCAGAATTGCGCATTTTGACGGCTCGGCCGTCTTCCGCCGACGAAGCGCGCGCAGCTCACGCGCTCTATGGATTTGTGCCAGCAAGCGAGGCGTACTCCGCCGGGCGCTTCGTCAAGGATGCGGCGGCCGCAATTGCCAGCGCACGGGCCAAAGGTTTGCGGCCGATTATCGTTGGCGGGACGGGGCTCTATTTTAAAGCGCTGACGGAGGGCTTGTCGCCCATTCCCGAAGTTGATCCCGCTGTGCGCCAGCACTGGCGCGATGAAGCCCACTCTAAGGGCGCAGGCGAACTGTATATCCAATTGGAGACGCAAGATCCGGAAACGGCGGGCCGGCTTAATGCGGCGGACACACAGAGAATAGTGCGCGCGCTTGAGGTTTTGCAATCGAGCGGTAAGCCGCTCAGTTATTGGCAAGCCCAAAAGGGGACGCCGGTGGTTGATCTTGCCGCCGCGCACGCATTTGCTCTGTTGCCAGAACGCGGACAGCTTCAGCACCATGCGAACTCCCGTTTTGATCAAATGATGGAAGCAGGAGCGTTGGACGAGGCAGACCGGCTGCTGCGCCTTGGTCTTGATTCCGATCTACCAGCGATGCGCGCATTGGGCGTAGCGCCGCTCATCGCCCATTTGCGCGGAGAAAACGCGCTGGACCAGGCCGTCGCCAGCGCCAAGGCGGAGACCCGGCAGTACATCAAACGCCAGATGACTTGGCTAAAACGTTATATGATTACGTGGAAAGTACTTTCAGCGCAATATAACGAAATAAATACTGCTGAAATCATGTCGTTTGTTCAAAGTTAGCGTTGACCACGGCAAATGGCGCCTCTACATACTGAACCGGCACATACTGAACCGGTTAAGGCTCGCGATGTGCGCGGGCAACGGAAGGAGCGTGACATGGCACGAACGATGACCGGCGCGGAGATCGTATTGACGGCGCTGGCGGATCAGGGCGTCGAGGTCATTTTCGGATATCCGGGTGGCGCGGTTCTGCCGATCTACGACGAACTTTTCCAGCAAGAGAAAGTGCGCCACATCCTGGTGCGCCAAGAGGGCGGCGCGGTGCATGCGGCGGAGGGTTATGCGCGCTCGACCGGCAAGGTCGGCGTCGTGCTCGTGACGTCTGGCCCTGGCGCGACAAACGCCGTCACGGGATTGACGGACGCACTCATGGATTCCATTCCGATCGTGTGCATTACGGGGCAGGTGCCAACCCACTTGATCGGTAACGACGCGTTTCAAGAATGCGATACGGTTGGCATCACGCGCCCTTGCACCAAGCACAACTGGCTCGTGAAAAACGTGAACGACCTTGCGCGCATCATGCACGAGGCGTTTCAGATCGCGAAGTCTGGCCGGCCGGGCCCCGTGGTCATCGATATCCCGAAGGACGTGCAGTTCGCGACCGGGAATTATATCGGTCCTTCGAACATTCAGCACAAAACTTATAAGCCGAAACTGAAACCGGACCAGCAGCCCGTGCGTGACGCGGTGGATCTGATCGCGTCGGCTAAGAGGCCGTTGTTCTATACGGGTGGCGGTGTCATCAATTCAGGCCCGAAGGCCAGCCAGTTGTTGCGCGAATTCGTGCGGCTCACAGGCTTTCCGATCACCTCGACGCTGATGGGGCTTGGCGCCTATCCCTCATCCGACAAGCAATGGCTTGGCATGCTCGGCATGCACGGCACGTATGAAGCCAACATGGCGATGCACGATTGCGATGTGATGATCAACATCGGCGCGCGCTTTGACGACCGCATCACGGGCCGGATCGATGCGTTCTCGCCGGGATCGCGCAAAATCCATGTCGATATCGACGCCTCCTCGATCAACAAGAACGTGCACGCCGATATTCCGATCATCGGCGATTGCGCTTACGTTCTTGAAGACATGCTGCGCATCTGGAAGGCCAAGGCGCCGCAAGTCGATAAGGCTGCGCACAAGACCTGGTGGAAACAGGTTGAAGGCTGGCGCGCGAGGAAGTCGCTCTCCTACAAGAATTCCAAAGATGTGATCATGCCGCAATACGCGCTGCAGCGGCTGCAGGATCTGACCAAGGATCGCGACACCTACATCACGACGGAGGTTGGCCAGCATCAGATGTGGGCCGCGCAGTTCATGCACTTTGAGGAGCCGAACCGGTGGATGACGTCGGGCGGGCTTGGCACGATGGGCTACGGTTTGCCGGCCGCGATCGGTGTGCAGATTGCGCACCCAAAATCGCTGGTTATCGATGTCGCCGGTGACGCCTCGATCCTGATGAACATTCAAGAATGCTCGACCGCGACGCAGTTCAATCTGCCGGTCAAAGTATTTATTCTAAACAACGAGTATATGGGCATGGTGCGCCAATGGCAGCAGCTGCTGCATGGCAACCGCCTGTCGCACAGCTACACCGAAAGCCTGCCTGATTTCGTCAAGCTGGCGGATGCTTATGGCTGGAAGGGCATGCGCTGCGAACACCCGGCCGATCTTGATGACGCGATCAAGGAGATGATCAATCACAAGGGGCCGGTGATGTTCGATTGCCGCGTGGCGAAGCTGGCGAATTGCTTCCCAATGATCCCGTCGGGCAAAGCGCATAACGAAATGTTGCTTGGCGAAGATGTGTCAGACGAAGAAGTCTCGAAGGCCGTGAGCAAGGACTCGTTGCGACAGTTGTCTATCCGCACCCAGAGCAGGCGTCCGGTTTCTCCCGGACGCTGGACGAGGTG
>JANOKW010000171.1:0-2785 GCA_031419475.1 Hyphomicrobium sp.
GAACGGACGTAGACCGTACCTGTCTCTTTGTTCGAATTTTCCTTGAGGCCAATCACTTCCGAAACAGAACTCAGCGTATCGCCCGGGTAAACGGGGCGGATAAAACGGCATTCGGCATAACCAAGATTGGCGATGGCGTTGAGCGAGATATCGGGTGTGGTTTTTCCGAAAACAATATGAAAGGTCAGCATGTCGTCAAGCGGCGCGCGCGGAAAGCCAAGATCCTTGGCAAATTCCGAGGAAGATTGCACGGCAAAGCGCGAACCATAAAGCGACGTGTACAGCGCCACATCGCCCTCACTCACAGTGCGCGGCGTTGCATGTATAATGATTTGACCGAACCGGAAATCCTCGAAAAAATTTCCAATATTCGCTTTAATCTTCGTCATACGTCTTGGCCCCATCGATCTCTGTTGTGGCCTCTTGTCCGTGTGTTGGGATTGAACTGCAACCACTTTCTGGCGCCAAAGGGTCGCGATCAACGGCCGCACAAGATTGTTGCGAGGACTAACTCTGGCGGTATTCGGCCGGACTTTAACCTTCTAAAACCAAGGTTCTTCGACCCGTGACTTGGTGGCAATGGCGTCCGCAATCGTGACCACACGCCGGGCCATGACGAGATGCAACCGTTCCACCATCTTCCCTTCGACGGTGATGACGCCCTTCTTGGCGTTCAACGGGTCTTCGAAGGCTTTGATGATCTTCTTCGACCACGCTACTTCTTCTTCAGTCGGAGAAAAAACGTGATTGCACGGCACGACCTGCGAGGGATGAATGAGGGTCTTGCCGTCCATTCCGAGGGTGCGGCCATGTTCGCACTCGGCCCTGAAACCGGTTTCATCCTTGAAGTCGTTGTAAACGCCGTCGATGACGTCGAGACCATAGGCCCGCGCTGCCACAAGCGTCATCGCCAGCCACGGCACCACGGCAAAGCGATTGTTGGTCGATCTTGCCCGGCTTTCCTTGAGAAGATCGTTCGTGCCAAGCACGAGGCACGACAGCCGGCTTTCCGGATCCGCGCCGCAAGCTGCAATCTCGCGCGCGTTGATCACGCCCATCGGCGTTTCGATCATGGCCCACAGCCGTATTTTATCAGCGGCCCCTGACGCCCGCACCACTTTGGCCGTGCTGATGATATCGCCCGGCTGAGACACCTTGGGCACGAGTATCGCGTCGGGTTCGGCCGCAATTGCTGCCTGCAGATCGGACATGCCCCACGGGGTCTCAAGCGCGTTGACCCTTAAGATGATCTCGCGGGGACCAAAGCCGCCGCTGCGCACCGCTTCGCACGCCTGATCGCGTGCTTTTAGCTTGTTGTCGGGGGCAACGGAGTCTTCAAGATCGAGGATCAGCGAATCGGCTGCCAATCCTTTGGACTTCTGGATTGCCCGCTCGTTGTCACCTGGCAGATACAAAACACTGCGGCGCGGTCGAATAGCCATCGGGAACCTCGGAAAGTTAAATTATTGCAGTGCAATATAATGCAAAATCCCGGTAGGACCAGCGATGATTTAGACCAATGATTGGGATGACGTGACGCACCCGAGAACTAGACGCGAACAGCGAACTATGCCCACGATTGACGCAAGCTCTCAAAAGCGTGACCACCCGGAGTTCATACTTGGCCAAGATCTCGCTGCCTGAATTCAAGTTTCTCCAGCATGAGGCGGCAGGCGGCGTTGTCCTCTTCATCGCAGCGGTCCTCGCCTTAGCAGTTGCCAACTCCCCGATCGCGTCACTCTACAACGCTCTCCTTGAGACGCGTGTTTCCGCCGGATTAGCGCCGCTCGTACTGAGCAAAACAGTCCTGCACTGGATCAACGATGGCCTCATGGCAGTATTCTTTTTCCTCATAGGCCTTGAGATTAAACGCGAGTTTATGGCCGGCGCGCTTTCGTCGGCGAAATCGGCAGCTCTGCCTGCGATAGCAGCGCTCGGCGGCATGCTCGTACCTGCCGCGATTTATGCAGCCATCAACTGGGATAACCCGGTGACATTACGCGGCTGGGCCATTCCGGCTGCAACCGACATCGCGTTTGCCGTTGGGGTCCTGGCGCTTCTCGGAAAGAGTGTCCCGTCCGCCTTGAAGGTCTTCGTACTCGCCTTGGCCATCATCGATGATCTGGGTGCGATTGTTGTGATCGCAGTTTTCTACGCTACGGGTCTCAGCGTGACGGCGATTGCTCTCGCGGCGGCCGGAACACTATTGCTTTATTATCTCAATCGTCGGCACGTGACGCATATTTGGGCCTACCTTCTTGTTGGGTTGTTCGTTTGGGTATGCGTTTTGAAATCTGGTGTGCACGCCACTCTGGCTGGAGTCATTACAGCACTTTCCATTCCACTTGCTGCGGGCACTGCTGGACACGAGGGACCACTGGAAAAACTCGAACACGCGCTTGGACCTTGGGTGTCGTTTGGCATCCTGCCGCTCTTTGCATTTGCCAACGCCGGCGTCTCTTTGGAAGGAAATAGTCTTGCGGACTTGTCCGCTCCGGTGCCGCTCGGAATAGCTCTTGGGCTATTCATCGGAAAGCCTGTTGGCATCTATTCGTTTGCGCGCATGGCAATATCGAGCGGGCTTGCGTCCATGCCTCAAGGCACAAACCAGCTGCAGCTTCTTGGCGCAGGGGCATTAGCCGGGATTGGCTTCACAATGAGCCTCTTTATTGGGATACTGGCGTTCACAGATCCGGCTTTTTCTTCCCATATTAGGCTCGGGGTTTTGACCGGTTCGATTCTTTCAGGTTTGGCTGGGTTTGGTATCCTCTACATGGCTCGCAAC
>JANOKW010000172.1:0-4737 GCA_031419475.1 Hyphomicrobium sp.
CCGCTGTTGGTGATGGCGGATTTTAGGGGGTAGGTTACAACAATAGAGACCAATGCCAATGCGGCAGCCTAGTACGCAGTTACAATTCATAGTTATGTGCCAAGCTGCAGTTCGGCTTTTTTGCC
Organism: Hyphomicrobium sp.; assembly: GCA_031419475.1. Classification (GTDB taxonomy): domain Bacteria; phylum Pseudomonadota; class Alphaproteobacteria; order Rhizobiales; family Hyphomicrobiaceae; genus Hyphomicrobium_B. Next base: position 126 of record JANOKW010000172.1, read on the forward strand.
AGAAATATTGACGCTAAACAACAAGAGACGAGCAGCAACGTGTGATAATTTGCTTGATATGGAAACGCTTGAACTCTTTCAGCGCCTCTCAGTAGCGCTTGCAATTGGTCTGATGATTGGACTTGAGCGAGGCTGGCAGGCGCGCGACGAGGCGGAAGGCGAACGCGCAGCAGGATTTCGAACGCACGCACTTGCTGGACTTTTGGGCGGCGTTTGGGGCGCCTTGGCTCATAGCGCGAGCGATGGCGGTACAATCGCACTCGGGCTGGCATTTGTTACGTTCAGTTCGGCCGTGATCATTTTTAGATTTCGCGAAACGGCCTACGACAAAACGTTCGGCATGACCACCGTTGTCGCGGCCATGCTCGCCTTTGCGCTCGGGGCTTTCGCCGTTCTTGGAAATGTGCAAGTGGCGGCGGCAGCAGGCGTAGCAGTTGTTGCGTTACTCGCGCTCAAACCTGCGCTGCACGCATGGTTGAATCGTCTTAGCTGGCTGGAACTGAGGTCCGGCCTCGTCCTTTTGGCGATGACACTCATCCTTTTGCCCCTCCTGCCTAACCGCACGGTCGATAAGTGGTCGGCGATCAATCCCTATGAAATCTGGCTTATGACAGTGATGATCGCCGTGTTCTCATTCGCTGGCTATCTGGCGATCAAAACTCTCGGCGATCAACGCGGGATACTTTTCAGTGGGCTAGCTGGCGGACTGGCATCGTCGACCGCCGTGACAGTGACGATGGCGCGGTTCGCAAACTTGCATCCCAACCAAGCCCCGCAGCTGTCAGGCGGCGCCATTATAGCCGGCGCAATCATGATGGTACGCGTGCTCGTTGTAACCAGCGTTGCAAATGCCGCTTTGCTGACCAAGTTGGTGTTACCTCTTGGTTTCGCAGCAACGACACTGGCTTTCCTTGGCATGTATTATGTGCGCAACGGCACTCAGGAATCAGACAACGGCCGGTCCCTTACACTTAGCAACCCTTTCGAATTGGGCACCGTGCTGCAATTTGGAGCGTTACTGACAGTCGTCGGCGTCCTGGGAAAATACTTGACCCAAGTCGGAGGTGATAAAGGTGCCTACGCTCTTGCTGCAGTCTCTGGAATTGCAGACGTAGATGCCATCACACTGTCGATGAGCCGCTTGGCCGGGAATGAAATCAGCGCAGACACGGCAGCTGCTGCCATTGCCATTGCGGCCGGAGTCAATACAATTTCAAAAGCCGCTCTGGGCTGGATGATCGGCGGCAGCGCGATTGGAAGCCGGCTCATGATTGCAGCCTTGCTCGCTGTGGCGGCGGCATTCGCAGGGCACCTGCTCAATATGGCAACTTAAACGGCGCAACGTCAACGGCGCCAACAAGGTTCGTCTTGCGATGACCGGCAGCGATACAAAAATCGGGGTGATAGAGGTGCGAATCCGCGAGGTCGCACAGCTCTTCAATTCGTTCGATCCATCACCCTTTCACGAACGCGACCTAGATGATGATGCCGAAAACTATATCGTCGGCTGGGCATGTGAACTGCCCTACCACGTACCTATCCGCATCGTCATCCACCTGCCGGCCGCCGAAGCCCTAAAGGCCGAAGAGCGGGGCTTGGCGCAGGCCCTTGCCAACTATTTTGAAGAGCGGGCATCTATGCTAGGGCGTGAACTCAGCGAACTATTCCGCAACGGCCGCCGCTATCTTTCTGTTGGAATTCCGGTTCTAATCCTTTGTCTCGTCGCCAGCCAGCTCGTCCGGGCGAGTTTGGGCGCTGGCCCCTTTTCGCGCGCACTCGAAGAGAGTCTTATTATCGTCGGCTGGGTCGCAAATTGGAAGCCGATTGAAACATTCTTATATAGTTGGTGGCCGGTGAAGCGCCGTCGCGACTTATATAGCCGGCTTGCCCGTGCGACGGTAAAGTTGACCGCTCAATGAGGCTGCACGCTGGTTGTACCACCGCAAGGCCATAGTGCAGTAAGCGGCATGTGACCTGCCGACACCACCCGGAACAAAAAGCACCGCGCGACAGAATATTCCTCCTCGACGGCCGAAGCTCCGCCATTTTTGTTCATCAGCTTTGTCGGCTTGTGCTCAGAACAAAAAGAGGCACTCGCGTCTTGCGTAAACGGGGGACACATGAAACTCGAAATCTTACATGAGGAATGGCGCACGAAATGCGCCTATTGCGGCGTTCCGACGAAGCTCGATGCGAAGATAAAGGAGCAACGCATCGCAGCAACACGCGATCACTTCATTCCGCGCTCTGCGGGTGGCGGCAGAGGCCGGAACAATCTGGTTCTCGCCTGCAAACTTTGCAACGAACGTAAGGATGACTTCGATCCCCGGATCTTCGTCGATGTTTGGCACGGGCTAGACCGCAAGGCCTTGCATGCCCATGTGCGCGGTTTGGACGATGCCCACGCTCCTGTCACAATCACAGGTCGCATAAAGGCGATGCTTAACCCAAGACGGAAGCGAAAGCCGCAAACCCATTGAAAGCCTCTCATTTCGTGGAAACTGTTGTTTTGGGCCAGGTGCACTGTGATGCCTGGCCTGGAAAATCAGGCGCGTGTTCGATGATTATGCACGCGCGTTTCGTCGCGGCGCGCGAATGCGACATCGAAAAAACCCAAATGTTTGGATAGTCTGTAGACTACGCTGTGCTGACAGGAGGAACTGTGAGCGAGCGAACATCGTTCGAGCGTTAGGTTTGCGTTGATGACCGGCACCATTCCACATAACGAAAAGCGCCCGCAAGAACCGGCACCAGCGCGCGATGTCCACGCCGCGATGCCGTTGAGGCGGCCGCACGCGCACCTGCGCCGTCCACTTCATGCAGCGGCTCCACGGCCCGCGGCCCGGCCGACGCACGAAACTTCAGCGCATCACGCGCCGGTTCAGGACATCACACCAATTGAACCGGTAACGGGCGGTCATGAGCAGCCAAACCAAACCACGCAGGCCTCAGTACTTCAGGCGCTGAACCGCGCCGGACGGCTGACATTCGACGCCCTGCTGCTTGTCGTTTTTGCGCCTGTCATTGCGGTATGGTGGCTCAACGAAAAGCGGCGCAAGCGTCTCTCCCGCGATTAGCGACCTAATCCTTTCTGATACAGAACTGATTTCTTCTCCGGGCCCTTCTCACGGCAACGCAGTCGGTCTATCTTTCCCTCAGCGCGCAGGGAGGGACCGGCATGGGCATCGTAAATCAGGCGTGGCTTACAGTGATGGGCTTGGCGCTCGATTTTTCAGGCTTCTGTCTTTTGCTGCGCGAATGGTGGATCGCGTTTTTCAGCGAGCACGCGCAATTGGCACATGAAGAAGCGCTCGAACGCCAGCAGAATTTGCGTGCTTTTTCAGCGAAGCACGCAGGCGACGGGATGCGCGGCCATCTCGAAACGGCTGGCCAGATGCAGGATGAAATGGCCATCCGCCGCGCGCGCGAAGTAAAGCGCAACGCTATGCGCGGGCGCCAGCGCTGGTTCATTGCGGCGTCGGTATTGATCGTTCTCGGCTTCTTGTTGCAGTTGGCGGGCGCACTTCCCATTTAGCGATGCTCAAGAAATCCGTTTGAGGAACGCGAGCAGCGTGTCCGCCGTTTCAACCGGATACTGATCGGGGAAGAAGTGCCCGCTTGGCAGCGTCGCGGTCGAGACATCGGCCAGACGCTTTTCCCACTCCGCTTTCATATCGAATAGTTTTCCCATCAAGCCATTCGCGCCCCAGAAAACAAGCGCTGGACAGGCGACTTTGACGGCGAGATCGGCCGCATCATGATCGAGATCGATTGACGCCGCTGCACGGTAGTCTGCGCACGAGCCGTGAGTCATGTCGGGATTTTGCCAGCAGCGGCGGTATTCCGCGAGCTTGGCGGGATCGAATTCATCGCGCCTCATCTTGCCCCAGCCGGTCAAACACGTCTCGAAGAAGAAATCCGGATCAAGGCCGATCATGCGCTCTGGAAAGGGCTCGGGCTGGCTGAGGAAATACCAATGCCAATAAGCGCCTGCCACCTGCCGCGTCGTCTCCATGAACATGGCGTAGGTTGGTACGATGTCGAGCACCGCCAGGCTTGCGACGGCCGCCGGATGATCGAGCGCTAAGCGATGGGCCGTGCGGGCGCCGCGATCGTGTCCCACAACATGAAAATGGCCAAAGCCGAGGTCATGCATCACGGCAACCTGGTCGGCGGCCATGGCGCGGAACGAATAATTCGAGCAATCGGGCAAGCATCGGGGTTTTGCGCTATCGCCGTAGCCGCGCAAGTCCGTGGCGACCACCGTGAAATGCCGGGCCAATATGTCGGCAATCCCGCCCCACATCGCGTGCGACTGCGGATAACCATGCAGCAGCAAGAGCGGCGCGCCCGATCCGCCGTTAAGCGTGTTGATCGTCACATCGCCAGTTTTAATATCCGCGCGGCGGAACCCTTCGAACACGGCGGCCTCCCTTCGGTACAGCATCACAACAAGCCTATGTGACAATGACAACTAGTGTTCTGACTCATTCATTCGCATCCCCCGCCGAGTGAAGCCAGCGCTTTCCTGGCGCGGCGGTGCTTGCCGATGAGTGTGCTGGATTTGGCGGTCCATTGGAATGGCTTTGGGTTGGCGTTACGATGCTCGACC
>JANOKW010000173.1:0-14186 GCA_031419475.1 Hyphomicrobium sp.
CCGCTGCTTGAAAAGCTCACCGCCTGGGCGCCAACGCCCGACGAAGCCATCGACCGCATGAACCGTGCCTTGACCGAATACCGTATTCGCGGCGTCGCCACCAACCTCGCCTTCCTCCACAACGTGGTCGCCCACCCGCGCTTCCGCGCCAACGACTACACAACGCGCTTTATCGACGACACTCCGGCGCTGTTCGATTTCCCCAAGCGCCAAGACCGCGCCTCCAAGCTTTTGACCTGGATTGCCGACGTCACGGTCAACGGTCACCCGGAAACCAAAGACCGCGTAAAGCCCGCGCCAAATGTCCGCGCGCACGATGCTCCCGTCTTCGACAAAGTGCCTCTTCCCGGCACGCGGCAGATTCTCGAAGCCAAGGGCCCCGCAGGCTTTGCCAAATGGATGACCGCGCAGGATCGCATTCTCATCACGGACACCACCATGCGCGACGCACACCAGTCGCTGCTAGCAACGCGCATGCGCACGCGAGATATCGCCGCCGTTGCCGACAGCTACGCGCGCGGCCTGCCGCAACTCTTGTCGCTCGAGTGCTGGGGCGGCGCGACCTTCGATGTTGCCATGCGGTTCCTGCGCGAGGACCCTTGGGAACGCCTCACGCTCATTCGCGAAAAGCTTCCCAATATCCTCACGCAAATGCTGCTGCGCGGTTCGAACGGCGTCGGTTACACGAATTATCCCGACAACGTTGTGCGCTACTTCGTCAAGCAGGCAGCTGCGTCTGGCATGGACGTGTTTCGCATTTTCGACTGCTTCAATTGGGTCGAGAATATGCGCGTTTCAATCGACGCCGTGTGTGAAAGCGGCAAGCTCGCGGAAGGCGCCATCTGTTACACCGGCGACATCCTGGACCCGGACCGCGCGAAATATTCACTAAAATACTACGTCGATCTCGCCAAGGAGTTGGAGAAGTCCGGCGTTCATATACTAGGGCTCAAGGATATGGCGGGTCTCTTGAAGCCCGCCGCCGCGCGCGTTCTCGTCAAGGCCTTGAAGGAAGAAACCAGTTTGCCTGTGCATCTCCACACGCATGATACGACTGGGATTTCAGCGGCCACGATTCTCGCCGCAGTTGATTCTGGCATCGACGCCATAGATGCTGCCATGGATTCGATGAGCGGCGGCACATCCCAGCCGTGTCTCGGATCGATAGTGGAAGCGATTGCGCGCTCCAAGCGCGAGTCCGGCCTCGATTCTACTGCCATCCGCCGCATCAACACATACTGGGATGGCGTCCGCGCGCACTACGCGGCCTTCGAAAGCGGACAGACATCGGGCGCGTCCGAAGTATACCTGCACGAAATGCCAGGCGGCCAGTACACAAACTTGAAAGAGCAGGCGCGCGCGCTCGGTTTTGATTCACGCTGGAGCGAAGTGGCTGAAGCTTATCGCGCGGCGAACGATCTGTTCGGCGACATCATCAAAGTCACGCCGTCCTCGAAGGTTGTAGGCGACATGGCCCTGATGATGGTGGCGCAGGATTTGACGGCAGCCGAAGTCTTGGACCCGAACGTTGACGTCAATTTCCCGACGTCCGTTATCGAGATGCTGCGCGGCGATCTGGGGCAGCCGCCGGGCGGGTGGCCTGAAGGTCTTTTGAAAAAAGCGCTCAAAGGCGAGAAACCGATCACAGTTAGGCCCGGCGCGTTGCTCGCCGAAACCGACCTTACTGTCGAGCGCACAGAAGCTGAAACGAAATGCGGGCGCGCGCTCGACGACGACGAATTCGCCGCCTACCTTATGTACCCGAAAGTCTTCACCGAGTTCGCCGCCGTCAATGCCAAGTACGGCCCTATCTCCGCGTTGCCGACGCCGGTGTTCTTCTACGGCATGAAACCGGGAAGCGAATTGACGATCGAGATCGAACGCGGCAAGGCCATCGTCGTCCAGTTAACAGCCGTTGGCGAAACACGCGCCGATGGACAAGTGGAAGTTTTCTTCGAATTGAACGGCCAGCCGCGTGTTATTATGGTGCCCGATCGCTCAGCGGCCGCCTCGGCCGAGACGCGCCGCGTCGCGGAAGATGGCAACGAGGATCACGTACCGGCTCCCATGCCGGGTGCGGTCTCCTCCATTGCTGTAGAAGTTGGCCAGACCGTCAGCGACGGCGACGTACTGCTCACAATAGAAGCCATGAAAATGGAAACGACGATCCACGCGCAGCGCGACGGCAAGGTTGCAGAAATCCTCGTCGCCGTCGGCAATCAGATCAGCGCCAAGGATCTATTGATGGTGGTGAAGGCAAGCGCAAAGACATAGCCGCTGCATTCCAGCGGTGCGCCTATTCTTTGCGTGCATATCCAATCGGCTGTTGACACAGCCGACGCATCCCGATCCCCCTCAAACCTCAAGCACCCTTGTCGCCCGTCATGACTTTCTCGAACCAGTCATCGATCGTCGTCGTGCCAATCTCGGAGACCTTCTTTTGCTCGGCTGGCCGGATCACATCCTGCATCAAATCGATGCGCTTCCATTCGCAAAACGGCGTCTCTGTTTCGACGCCTGGCGCGTATTTAGAGCGCTCAAGTTTGTGATAGCGATGAATGTAGCGCGGGCAGTTCATCCAAGTTTCGGAGACCGCGACTTTGATGATGAGCTCAGCTTCTTTGAAGTGCTTCATTAGCGGTCCATCCCGGACAATCTCTGCGCGACCCTGAAGCCGCGTGCGGAATGGACGCTCGAAATCGATGAATAAGCAGCCGATCTCGGGATTGCCAGCGATATTCCCCATAGAGAGATACATGCCGTTGCCGTCGTAGCTCGGAAACACGATCGTGGTCGGATCTATCACCTTTACGAAACCGGGCGTGCCGCCTTTGTAGGACACGGTCGGGCGGCCATTGTGATCGACGCTCGATAAGAAAAACATATCGCGGCTTTCGATGAATGCCTTGCCTGCGTCGTCGATGTCAGGCCGGACGACAACTTCCTCGACACGGTCCGCAAGTTTGCGCGAGTCGAAACTATCCTGCATTGCGCGATGCGTCTCACCATACAGCCGGCTCATGCAAAGTCTCCTTGGATGTGTGATTTCGTTAGCCGCACTATAGTCAAGCGCGTGCCGTCGTGCATCAGCTTTCAGCTAGGGCTTTCGGGCTGGAGCGGTGGCCAAAGGATGATGCTCGTTGACCAGTTTTTTCAAGCGCTCCTCAAGTACGTGCGTATATATCTCGGTGGTCGAGATATCGGCGTGGCCGAGGAGTTGCTGCACCGCGCGCAAATCGGCGCCACGGTCGAGCAGGTGGCTCGCAAAGGCGTGCCGCATCACGTGCGGCGACACGCGTTCGGGGTCGAGCCCCGCCTGCACGGCGGCCGTCTTCAAATCCTGAGCGAAGCCCTGGCGCGTGACATGACCCTCGGTCGACTTAGCAGCGAACAGCCACTGCGAATTATCGAAACGGCCGGACACAGTAAGATACTTGTCCAGCGCGGCGCGCGCCTCCGGATTAAGCGGCACGAGACGTTCGCGTCCGCCCTTGCCCTTGATGGTCAGGACGCGCGGATCGCCCCGCAGCACGGATCGTGGCAGCGAGACGAGTTCGGTAACGCGCATGCCGGTTGCGTATAAGACTTCCAAGAGACAATGGAAACGCAGCGCACGAAACAGCGCCCGGCCTTCAAGACCGCCGCATCCAGCCTTTGCGGTTTCAATCAAGCAATCCACTTCCGTGACGCTCAGCGTTCGCGGTAGCGGCCGTTCGCGCTTGGGACCGCTGAGGTCAGCCGCTGGATCGGCGTCGACGATGCCTTCGGCGGCGAGAAATTTGTAGAGTTGCCGGATCGCCGACAAGCGGCGCGCGCGCGAAGCAGCAGCGAGGCCTTCGACCGAGATGCGATGCAGGTAGGCCTGGATGTCTTTCGCATCGGCGGACTGAACGGATTTGCCGCGCTCGTTAAGAAACTCCAAGAAGCCGCTAAGGTCGCGCTCGTAAGCTTGCAGTGTGTTCTGAGCCGCGCCGCGTTCGGCCGACAACATCTCCAGGAAGGAACGGAGGTGATGTGCGTTCCCGTCCACCATTATTACCTCAGTTGACGGCCGTGCGCGGCCACGAGCCAAGCAGCGCCTCAAGGCCCAAGCGGCGCGCGTCTGCTTCGAGCCCGGCGCGTTTCAAGGCCCTTATCGCGTCGCCAAGAGCAATCATATGCGCGTTGTTCGCGTTGTCCGCGCAGTTCGGCCCGATCACGTTCATGGCCAGCAACACCGTGCGGCCGAACTCTTTCTTCTTCGCCGCATCCTGCAAGGCTGTCAGCACGCCCGGTTGCGTGATCGCCAGCCGGGGCTTGGCCGTCGGATTAGAGAGCACGCCCGAGGGACCGGACGTCGTCCAGGCGTCCTGCGATCGGTCGTCCTGCGCCCATGCCGCCTTTAACAAGGCGGTCTCCCAAGCGGCGCCGAGCATAATGACCAGCGCCAAAGCGCGAAAAGTTCGAGATTTCGAGATCATGGTCCTAAACGGCTTAACGGCGGATTTTGACGCCCGTGACGGGTTTGCTGATGATCTGTTGTTCAGGTTCGTAGCGCGTCGCAAGGACAAAGAGCCCGCCGAACGCTATTGCGCCCAGAGACCCGACGACGAAGATAAACCGGAAGAGACTTGGCATGTTCGAATCCCGTTACCGGCAATACTTCCTGGCCTAACTTGGCGCGATTATGACTCAAGCCGGGCTTTTGCACCCAATTCGATTCTTCTACTATGCTTGGCGGACCCAAATTGTCCAGGCAAGCGCCTGATTTGCGGAACTTTTCGGTTCGTGGCAAGAGCAGGGGAATGGAGTGCCGATGTGGCCCATAAGCGATACGAATTAAAACAGGCGGAAGCTCGAGTTTTCAGCATGACAGAAACCGACCCTGTCGAAGTGATCAAGGCTCAACTAGGGCGGCGCAGCATCGTCCTCATAGGATTGATGGGGTGCGGGAAGTCGTCGGTGGGCAAGCGGCTCGCGGCGAAACTGGGTATGCCATTTATCGATGCCGACGAAGAAATTGAGAAAGTCGCCGCAAAGACCATCAGTGAGATTTTTGCCGACCAAGGCGAAGACTTTTTCCGCGACCGCGAGCGCAAAGTTATTGGCCGGCTGGTGTCCAGCGGTCCCCATGTCTTGGCCACGGGCGGCGGGGCGTATATGAACGCGGAAACCCGGCAGGCCATTCGCGACCTGGGTATTTCGATTTGGCTCAGGGCGGAGTTGGCCGTGCTGATGCGCAGGGTCGGCAAGCGCGATACCCGGCCTCTGCTTAAAACCGGCAATCCCGAAGCGACCATGCGCAAGTTGATGGACACGCGCTATCCAGTCTACGCCGAAGCTGACATCACGGTTGAAAGCCGGGATGAGCCGCACGAAATCATCGTGACAGAGATCGTAAATCGCTTGGCCGCCATTGTGAAATGCCCGATTCGTGCGTTAGCTCAAGCCTCTACTATTCAATTGCAGCCCACAAAGAATCGGCCCGAATCATGACCGCACCAGCCGGACCAAAAAGCGCAACCCAGCACTCAACCGGACATCGCACGGTCGGCGTGGCGTTAGGAGACCGCTCGTATGATGTGTTAATCGGCCCAGGGCTCTTAGCGCAGGCCGGTGCACTTATCTCGGCCCGGCTGGGGAAGGTCAAATGCGGGATCGTTACGGACGAGAACGTAGCGCGCCACCATTTGGCAGCCATCGAATCAAGCTTGAAATCAGCTGGATTGGTGACGAGCACAATCATATTGAAGCCAGGCGAAGCCACGAAAAGCTTCCGCGAACTCGGACCCCTATGCGAGAAACTTCTTGAGATGGGCCTGGAACGCGGCGACGTCGTTGTGCCGTTCGGCGGTGGCGTGATCGGCGATCTTGCGGGATTTGCGGCCGGCATTTTGAGACGCGGCGTCCGCTTCGTCCAAGTCCCCACGTCGCTTCTGGCGCAGGTTGATTCGTCCGTCGGCGGCAAGACCGGCATCAACACCTCTCAGGGCAAAAATCTGATCGGCGTGTTCCATCAGCCGAGCCTCGTGATCGCCGATACCGATGTGCTGACGACCTTGCCGCCGCGCGAAATGCGTGCCGGTTATGCGGAAGTCGCCAAGTATGGGCTGCTCGGCGACGCGCAATTTTTCGGCTGGCTCGAGAAAAACTGGCAAGGAGTGTTTGCCAACGGCGGCCCGCCTCTCGCGCACGCCATAGAGACGAGTGTCAAAGCCAAAGCGGCGATTGTCGCGCGTGATGAAACCGAAACAGGCGACCGCGCCTTGCTCAATCTCGGCCACACATTCGGTCATGCCCTTGAAGCGTGGACCGGATATTCAGACCGGCTGTTGCATGGCGAAGGCGTGGCGATTGGCATGGCACAAGCGTTCCGGTTCTCGGAAGAACTGGGGCTCTGTTCTGCGGGACGCGCCGCTCGCGTCAGCCGGCATTTGCAAACGGTTGGACTTCCGACGCAAATTGGCGATATCTCTGGTGGCAAGGCCGACGCGGACGAATTGCTTCGCCTGATGGGGCAGGACAAGAAAGTGCGCGCTGGAAAACTGACTTTTATTTTAGTGAATGAGATCGGCCAAGCCGTTGTTACTCATGATGTTCCGCCCGATAAGGTGCGCGATTTCCTGGCCCGCGAGATCATGCTATGAGTGCGTTTTGCAGTATATGTGCTATTTTGCTGCGACGATGACATACTGATCGGACCCATCACGTCTCATGACCTTGGCTATCGTGCTGAATATTCTCGCGATCATAATTCTCATCGCGCTCTCGGCCTTTTTCAATGGCAGCGAAACGGCACTGACGGCCGCCTCCCGGGCCCGCATGCATGCGCTTGAAGAGGACGGCAACGAAAAAGCCAAGGTCGTCAACAACGTCTTGTCTAGACCTGAAAAAATGATTGGCACGGTGTTGCTCGGCAATACCTTGGTTGACGTATTGGCGGCGGCACTTGCTTCGCAACTGGCCGTCGAAATCTACGGCGAAGTGGGCGTGGCCTACGCGACGGCCCTGATGACTTTGTTGATCGTTATTTTCGCGGCTGTCTTGCCGAAAACCTATGCGCTGGCCTATTCAGATCGCGTGGCGCTTGTCGTCGCGCCCATCATGCGCGGTATCATCTATGTTCTGACGCCCTTCACCAAGGCGATAGAGTTCGTGGTGCGCCAGTTGTTGAAGTTCACGACGACCACTGTCGACGACGCCGCCAACATTCTCGCGGCGCACGAAGAGATCCGCGGCACAATCGATCTGCAGGCAAAAGGAGGTTCCGTCACCAAGGAAGCCGCCAACATGCTCGGTGGCGTGCTGGATTTGCGCGACCTGCAGGTTGCCGATGTTATGGTCCATCGCACCAAGATGGACACGGTTTGCGGTGATGATGATCCATCCAAAATTGTCGATGAAATTCTCAAACACCAGAATTCGCGTGTACCAATCTGGAAGGACGAGCCGGAAAACATTGTCGGCGTGTTGCACACAAAGGATCTCTTTGCGGCGCTGGGCAAATCCGGGTGGGCGCCTGAGAAGCTCGACATCATGAGTTTTGCGACGGAACCGTGGTTCGTTCCCGATACGACCAGCGTCAAGGAACAGCTTAATCAGTTCCTGAAGAAAAAAGCGCAGATGGCCCTCGTCGTGGACGAGTATGGGGAAGTGCAGGGGCTCATCACGCTCGAAGATATTCTCGAGGAAATTGTCGGGCAGATCGCCGACGAGCACGATACGCAAGAAACGCATGTTCGCCCGCAAGCCGACGGGTCAGTCAACGTCGATGGCACGGTTGCCATTCGCGATCTCAATCGCCAGATGGATTGGGATTTGCCGGACGAAGAAGCGACCACGATCGCCGGCCTCGTCATTCACGAAGCACAGACCATTCCGGAGCCCGGCCAAGTTTTCAAGTTCCACGGCTATCGCTTCGAAGTCTTGCGCAAAAGCCGCAACAAGATCACCGCGCTGCGCATTACGCCGTTGCCGAGCCCTGCAGGAGAGAACGGCAACTCCAATGAAGGCGACTTCGCGAATTCCGGTTAACTGTTCGCCCTACCCCATCTTCTCCCCCGGTGCATACGTGGCAAGCGCAAGCGCATGTATCGCGCCGCCGACATCGCCTTTCAAAACTTCATTGACCATGCGGTGGCGCTCAACGCGCGATTTGCCGGCAAAAGCGTCTGACACGATCAACACCCGAAAATGGCTTTCGCCGGTTCCGGGCGAGGAACGGTGCCCGGCATGCATATCGGACTCGTTGATGACATCGAGCCGTGTTGGCCGGAGCGCCACAATCAATTTTTCTTTTATGCGCGCTTCAGCCGTCACGGGTGCTCCTCAAAGCATGGGTGCTCCTTAAAAGAGTGGCATTTTACCGCAAATGTCCAAATGGTTCGCAGGCGTGAACGCGGCATTAAGCCCTAGTTTGCAAAGTAGACGGTCGCAGTGCTTTAAAGGGGCCAACTCAAACTCGGGGCCAAATCAGAGAACGTCAGCGCCGTTTCACCTCTCGGCGGACTTGTGTAAGCCATCAGCAAAGACCATACTCCGCCCCCCATGAAACTCGACTCCAAAATCTTCGACAGCATCCGCGTCTCGGGCAAACGTAACAGCCCCCGGCGCGCCGATAGCGTGTTGCCCTGCCAGTGGAAGGGTTGCGAAAAGCCGGGTCCCCACAGGGCACCGGCTGGGCGTGGCAAAGAGGGGCAGTACTATAATTTCTGCCTCGATCACGTCCGCCACTACAACGCCGGCTACAACTACTTTGACGGCATGAACGATGCCGAGGTCGATGAATTCCGCAAAGATGCACTGACCGGCCATCGTCCGACCTGGAAGTCGGGCGCCAACGCCTGGGCGCATGGAACGCGCGATCCTGAGCGATCGGCGGAAGCCGCCGCCCATATCCGGACCAGCTCGCGGCAATCAGCCCCGAAGAGATCCTCGCGTTCAAAAACAGGGCCGGATTACCGCCGCGAATTGAAGCCCCTAGAGCGTAAGGCGCTGGAGACGCTGGATCTGCCCGATGGAGGCTCACGCGAGGACATAAAAGCCCGTTTCAAGGCGCTTGTTAAAGTCCACCACCCCGATGCCAATGGCGGGGACAGCCGTTCTGAGGAGAAGTTGCGCGAGATCATCCAAGCCTATAATTATCTCAAGCAGGCGGGAATGGTCTGAACAGCCATCCTGGGTCATCGCACCTTGCGAGGGGTCCCAGTCCCCGCGAGATCTCAGTTCGAGCCGGGAACGTATCAAAGACATGCGAACGCAAACGAGCGCAGGGGGCGCTGCCCCAATGGCCAGTATGCCCGACATGAAGTTGTCGGTCCGTCAGGTTTTCGGGATCGATAGCGATCTCGAAGTGCCGGCCTATTCCAAGCCAGACGATCATGTGCCCGATTTCGATGCCGACTATCTCTTCAACCGGGATGTGACGCTCGCCATTCTTGCGGGCTTCAAACATAACCGCCGCGTCATGATCCAGGGCTATCACGGCACCGGAAAATCCACGCACGTCGAGCAGGTGGCCGCGCGCCTTAACTGGCCGTGCGTGCGCGTCAACCTCGACAGCCACGTCTCTCGAATCGATCTCGTTGGCAAGGACGCCATCGTCGTCAAAGACGGAAAGCAGGTCACCGAGTTCAAGGAAGGCATATTGCCGTGGGCGTTGCAGAGCAACGTCGCGCTGTGCTTCGACGAATACGATGCTGGCCGTCCCGACGTGATGTTCGTTATTCAGCGCGTGCTCGAAGTCTCGGGCAAGTTGACATTGCTCGATCAGTCAAAGGTCATCCGCCCGCATCCGGCGTTCCGCCTGTTCTCAACCACGAACACGATTGGTTTGGGCGACACGACTGGGCTGTATCACGGCACGCAGCAGATCAACCAGGGCCAGATGGACCGCTGGCAGATCGTGGCGACGCTCAACTATTTGGCACACGACGACGAAGCTAAGATTGTGTTGTCGAAGGTTAAGGCATTCGCCAAGACGGACGCCAAGCGCAAGCAGGTGTCTAGCATGGTGCGCGTCGCGGATCTGACGCGCTCGGCTTTTATCAACGGCGATCTGTCGACAGTCATGAGCCCGCGCACGGTCATGACCTGGGCCGAAAACGCCGAGATTTTCGGCGATATCGGCTTCGCCTTCCGCGTCACCTTCGTCAATAAATGCGATGAACTTGAAAAGCCGCTGGTGGCCGAATTCTATCAGCGCTGCTTCGGCGAAGAGCTGCCCGAGAGCACGGCGAATGTGGCGTTGAGTTGAAGTACGATCGGGGGTGGGGAGATGCCGCGGGACAGGTGTTTGACGTATATTAAAGTGGCGGACGCTGCGAGATCGCTCTGTGCTAAAAAATATTCCGCCTAGTTCTTCACCCCACTCCTGACCCGCCTGAGGGCAGGGGGTATGTCCGGCGCTGGTGGCTGGATCCGGATTGCAAACGAAATGGCCCCCCTTCCTAACAAACGCAAAGAAGCACCTTCCGAGCCGTTGAAGCGCGTGCTCGGTCCGGCCGTGCGCGCCATCGCTGGCAATGCTGAACTTGAAGTTGGTTTCGGGCCGGGCAAGGCTGAAGTCTCCGCCAATTCCGTGCAGTTGCCGGAGCCGCCGCGTGCGCCGTCAGCCAAGGACATCGCGATTGTGCGCGGCTGGGCTGACAGCCTTGCGCTCAACATTGGCTGCCATAACAATAAAATTCACAAGCGCATCGTGCCGCCACCGGGGCCCGCACGCACTGTTTTCGAAGCGGCCGAAAAGGCGCGCGTCGAGGCGCTGGGCTCCACGCGTATGGCTGGCATGGCCAAGAACCTGACGGCACGCCTCGAAGACCAATACAGCCACGGCCGTTTCAGCAACCCCATGGAGCGTGCCGAAGCCCCGCTTGAAGACGCGCTCGCGCTCATCATTCGTGAACGCCTAACCGGCCAGCCGCCGCCCAAATCCACACACGGCGTGGTCGAGGCTTGGCGCCCTCTCATCGAAGGGAAGGGCGGCAAAGTTCTCAAACGGCTTGAGGAGCATTTCGAGAGTCAGGAGCAATTTGGGCGCCAGATCCGCGATTTGCTGAAAGCCCTCGAAATGGCCGAAGACTTGGATTCCCACGAGCCGGACGACAGCGAAGACCAGGAGGACGAAAACGTTCAGGAAGGCGGCGCGGAAAATTCCGAACAGACTCAGGACCAAGGTGCTGAGGGTCAGGATCAGGCCAGCGACGACGAGAATTCAGACGGCAAGATTTCCGAAACCGAAGACATGGCCGATGCGGCTGACGCCGATCAGCAAGACAGCGACGACGACTCGCTTGATGAGGAAGAAGCCCCCGCGCCCTGGCGGCCGAACACCAACGTGCTCGATAACCCGGAGGCCTTTGGCTATAAGGTTTTCACGCGCGCGTTCGACGAAGAGGTTGGGGCAGCCGAGTTATCAAGCCCGGAAGAACTTGAGCGGCTCCGGTCATTCCTCGACAAGGAATTGAAGACGCTTGCCGCTGCCGTTGCTCGCCTCGCCAATAAACTGCAACGCCGGTTGCTTGCTCAACAAAATCGCGGCTGGGATTTCGATCTCGACGAGGGCGTGTTGGACGCCGCGCGGCTGACGCGCATTATCACCGATCCCATGCACGCACTGTCCTTCAAGCGCGAACGCGACACGGACTTCCGCGACACCGTCGTCACACTGCTATTGGATAACTCCGGCTCCATGCGCGGCCGGCCCATTATGGTGGCAGCATGCTGCGCCGATATACTGGCGCGCACGCTCGAGCGCTGCGGCGTCAAGGTCGAGATTCTGGGCTTTACAACGCGCGCCTGGAAGGGCGGACAGGCGCTAGAAGAGTGGCTTTCGGCTGGCAAACCGTCGTCACCGGGGCGCCTCAATGATTTACGCCATATTATCTACAAGACGGCTGATGCGCCGTGGCGCCGGGCCAAAAACGCCCTTGCTTTGATGATGCGCGAGGGCTTACTCAAGGAAAACATCGACGGAGAAGCGTTAGCGTGGGCCCACGCAAGATTGCTGGCGCGGCCTGAGCAGCGCCGCATTCTTATGATGATATCGGACGGAGCGCCGGTCGATGACTCGACGCTGTCCGTCAACTCTGGCAACTATCTTGAGCAGCATTTGCGCCAGGTCATTCACGAAATTGAAACGCGTTCTTCCGTCGAGCTGATCGCCATCGGTATCGGCCACGATGTGACGCGTTACTATGCGCGCGCCGTCACAATCACGGACCCTTCGGAACTCGCGGGCGCCATGACAGAAAAGCTAGTTGAGCTTTTCGAGGAAAAAGCTAAAGACGGTGGCAAACGTGGCGGCGCCAAAACCCGCCGCCTGCATTGAGACCGGAGCCAATCCTTGTTCGAAGCATTCTCGCAATCGCGCCTGTTTTCATGGCTTCGTGTAAATGTTGGGCGCAAACGGCGCCTTATCGTGCTCGGCAGCGTGATGTTGTTGTCGGCAGGATTGGCGTCCGCCGAGCAAAAGCCGGATATCAAAAACCTTGTTGCAGGGCGCTTAGACGTTACAGCCACGCGCATCGAGAATTTTTCGCGTATCGGCGGGGCAACGGCGCAGTTTGGCAGGCTCGAATGGCGCGGCGGGTTGCAGCTGTCGTCCGCGCACCCAAATTTTGGCGGCTGGTCGGGACTGTCGCTTGACGCGGACGGCCGGCATTTCATCGCGGTTTCCGACGGCGGCGCCTGGATGAGCGGCGAGATGTCCTATGACGGCGCTAAGCTTTCCGGACTCAAGAATGCGCGCATCGGGCCGTTGCTGACGTTTGAAGGCCGACCCTTGAAACGCAATCGCGACCGGGACGCGGAAGCTGTTGCATTTGTCAGCGGCGGCACATCAAAAGGCTCATTGCTGGTTTCGTTTGAGCAAAATGCCCGCATTGCCCGCTATGATTTTTCGGATGCAGGCGTATCGCCCGCGCGCGGTTTCTTGGCCCTTCCAGCAGAATCGCGGAAAATGCGCCGTAATAACGGGCTTGAAGCCATGACGGTGTTGAAGGGCGGACCCCTCAAAGGCTCCGTCATCGCCGTGTCAGAACGGCTACTCGACAGCGCGGGCAATCATACAGGCTGGATCTGGATTGGTGGCAAGGCGCAGCGCTTCAATCTCTCGAACATCGGCGATTTTGATGTGACGGACGTCGCGAGCTTCGATGACGGGTCTATTGTCGTGCTTGAGCGGCGCTTCCGCTGGCTGGAAGGTGTGCGCTTGCGGTTGCGCCAAATTCCGGCCGGCGCAGTGACGGGCGGGGCAACGCTTGCGGGCAACGTACTGCTCGAAGCCAATCTCGAGCAGGAAATCGACAATATGGAAGGCCTGGCTGTCAGCCGGGGACGTGGTGGTGAAACACTTTTGACTTTGATCTCCGACAATAACTTTAACACGGTTCTACAGCGTACAATTATTCTGCAGTTTGCGCTGGCCGAGCCTAAGTCAGCAAAAGCCCGGCCATGAGCGGGGCTCGGCCGGGCTATTGGAGAAATCTCAGTTAGGCAAATAAGCCGACCGGCTTTAAGCAGCTTTGGCTTTAGCGGCAGCCTTCTGCAGCTCGCGCTTTAGCTTCAGGCAATCCGGCGACAGCTGCTCGTTCTTAGCCTTGAGCAAATAGGCGTCGAGACCACCGCGGTGTTCAACCGTTTTCAGCGCACGGGCCGTGACACGCAAGCGCAACTTCTTGCCAAGCGACTCGCTCATCAAGGTCACGTTGCATAGGTTGGGACGGAACTTACGCTTCGTCTTGTTTTCAGCGTGGCTCTTGCGTTGTCCGGACAACGGCAACGTTCCCATCAGCTCACAGCGCCTCGTCATGCTACTCTCTCCTTATCCGCTGCCCGCTTCGTGGCCGCAAATGCGGTCACGGTGGCGCGGAAATGATCGCCGGTCTGTGCCGCCCTTGTGGGGCCGCCGGTTTGGGCCAAAAAACTTTGCCCCGCAGGCGGAGCCGACGGGGAGGATGGAGGGTGTATAAGGGAGGTTTGACAGCGCCGTCAAGCCGGGTGGACTTCCCGCTTCATTAAAGCTTACAAACGCTTCAAATTAGCGCTCCAAATTGGTCCTTTCGGCGCCTCTAGTGTTCTGACTCATTCATTCGCATCCCCCGCCGAGTGAAGCCAGCGCTTTCCTGGCGCGGCGGTGCTTGCCGATGAGTGTGCTGGATTTGGCGGTCCATTGGAATGGCTTTGGGTTGGCGTTACGATGCTCGACC
>JANOKW010000174.1:0-4746 GCA_031419475.1 Hyphomicrobium sp.
CCCGGCTTTCAAGGTCAACATAAGAGAATAACGAGCCTGAGTTCTGATCCGATCCGCGCATCGAAGCCCCCTTGCATTCCAAAGGGCAACGGAATCATATTCGCGAACCCTTGTCAGCAGGCGAGAAGTTCAACAGCCTGAAGATCAGCTGCTCTTCGCGTACAGAATGCGTGCAATAGCTTTGGATCAATGCTCAGCGTCTTCTGCGCACGCGTGATCGCAACGTAAAACAATCGAACTTCGGCTTCGGCGATCTTGATGTCGTCGCAGGTGCAAGAACTGAAGTCCTCGGCAATTCGAACGGATGGCCACTCTCGGCCCTTACCCTTGTGTGCCGTCGAAATTACCACATCTGCTTTCTCTTCAACGTCCTCGGAATTGAGCACTGCGGTCCACAACCGGCCCGTTCCATTCGCCTGCACCAACGTTACAAATCTCCTGATCGGTTCACCCTCATCGGTGTCTGCGAAGCCCACAACCTCATCCCAATTCTTAAATCCAAAGAACTCGGGCCTTTGTCCGGGCCGGTTGTTCATCAAAGCAGAAACGTCGCTCAGGAGTTCTCGGTATTCTTTTGTACCGCCAATTATGTGAGGTTTTTTGTCGGTCTCAAGCGCTCGCAATGCTTCCGAAATGACTGTTGCGTTCGTACGAGCCAGCACGGCGCGAGTGCTTTGATCGTCGGAAATGTGGCTGTCGATATTCTCGTTACCTCTGAGCGGGGTCTCCTCACCGAGCGTCCGAAGAACCATGCTTGCCTTGTTAGCGATAGCAGTTCCGAAACGAAATGACTGCGACAGAATCGCCTCTGCGTCGGTAGAAATGTCTCTCATGGCATTGACGGCGGCCACGCCACTCATAGATTTGCTGATGCAGATCTCCAACATAGACCATCTGAGAATTTTCCTGATTGCACAAGACGCTTAAAACTGCGGGATTGGTATCTTGGGCCTCATCGACGAATACAAAGCCATAGTCCAACTTCGGACGGCTAAGTGACCAAACCTTCAGATAGCCATCGTGCCCGAGCGGTATCGGGTTGTTGGCGTCCAGCATCCGCTTCCAGAGAGCCTGAGAGTTTCTCACGATCCATTCGATAGCATCTGCTTTTGCGCTGTCGCTAGTCATGCGAAGACGTCCAGTCAGATCCACATGTTCTTTGCCGATCTCCGTGTCGGCGCTATTGCAAAACTTTTTAGAAGTCTGGAGCAACAGATGAGCCAGTTGTACGGGCGTCAGCTCTGTATGTGCGTCGAGCAGGAGGCCTTGAATGCCAAGAAGCTCGACAAGTTTCTTCGCACTAATAGGATCGAATAGCTTGCCCTGTGAGAGTCCGTGTGTGTTTCTCACGAACTGAGCAGCTATAGAATGGGTTGTGCGGCAATCCACATGACGTGGAAACTTTGTTTTGGCCTCATGTGCAATCGCCTTGTTAAAGGCTAGATACAGGCCGCGCTCTTTTCGTCTTTCGGCTAGACACTGCAATGTGCTTGTCTTTCCAGCGCCCGCGAATGCCGTGATCTTGAGTGAACCACCATTCTCGAACTTGTCGATAGCATTCTGCTGTTCGGTGGTCGGCGGAAACTTAGGTCGCTGTGCAGTCGGGGCGTTTGGAGCACGAGAAAGTTTGCGATCTTTTTTGCCAGATGATTTTTTTCGCTTTTGTGATTTGGTTTCACCACCCAAATTCTCGGCTAAAACGCGCGCACTTTTCGACTTGCGATGGCTCAGTTCGTGTTTTATCTCGCCAATCAACTTTTCCGAAGCGGCCTCGCACATTCTGCTAAGATCGTCAGTTGAGCAGTTCAGATGTGGGCGATTTTGAGCCACTATTTGCGCTCCTAAGTGCAATGAGTTCAATATTCAACATTGATATCTGAGTCGCGCTCGTTGCTTCTTAAGCGTCGCGATCACTAGGACTTATGCACAAGAGTTCCAATCGCGGTCACGAATGGCATCAAACAAATTGCGTATAGATTTCGGAAATCAAGGACTATGCGGCATAGATCAATTGCCGCTGGGCATCGATTGAGCGCTTCAGAATCGGGTTCTTTACCGAGCCTTCTGTCAAGAGATCGACCCGCCGGCCGAAAAGTTCTTCCAAGCGCTCGTGAAGTCCAAAATAGTTGTCGAACGCTTTTTGCCGTGCTTTTTCGGTGAACGATACGAGGAAATCGAGGTCGCTACGGATTGGGTCGAACGTCCCTGCCACCGACGAACCAAACACTTCGAGCTTGGCTACGCCGTAGCGGCGGCAAGCCTCGTCAAGCTCACTCTTTCGAGTGTAAATCATTGGCGGCATCGCGATACTCCTAACGCGAATACTACACTAAATGGGAGCCCGAACCAACTGGAGGAACGCGCCGCAGTTAAGCCGCCCCCTCGACCGGCGGCGCGGCATCGCCCGGCCTGCGAAAAAGCCGCCCGAGCCAGAGCACCAGCATGAGCAGTAGTGCTCCGAGCATGAACACGCCTACCGGATGTTTGTCCCAAAGCAACCAGGGGCTGACCCGCCCTTCGGCGGCAAGCATGGTGTCGTGCGCAAAAACGCGCGGCGAAAACCCGCTCTGCGTCTCAAGCATCATTCCGGCGGCGGCTCCCTGGTCGGCGCTTGCGATGATCGCGTCGCGCACGCGGGGCGAAGCCAGAACCTGCATCTTGCTTGGACTGGTTGCCACGGCGCGCAACACGCGCTCGCGGGGCCCTTGCGCCAGCCCTTCGAGATAACTCGCAAGCGTCGTCAATTCCGTTTCAGACAGGTTTTTGGCGAGAACATTCAAATCTGAGGATGAGAGCCCAAACAATATATCGCGCGCAGTGCCGGACACGGCCGCCATGCGGGTGATGGCGGCGCGATCCTGCAGCGAGAGCACGCGCATGAGGGATTGGCGCGAAAAGGCATCCGGTTTGGCGCGGCGGTGAATATCGTATTCGACAACAGCGTCGAGATTGTCTCCAGCGACGGCGGTCCAACCGAGTGCTGCCGCGACCGAGCGCGTCTCGCGAGCGATTTCAACACCCTTTTCAGGCATGATGTGCACGGCTTCGTTCAGCGTGCCGTCCGTCAGCCGGCGCGTGACGCTGGCTTCGCCTTCTTCGGCAACGAGCAGTGAAACGATCTCATCGACGCGGGCCAGGCGGTCGGGTTTGACGCCGTCCAGAAATCCGCGAAACGCTGCGTCGCTATCGGCAAGACGCAGCACCATGGCGTGCGCGCGCTTGAAGTTTTGCCAGATCCCAGCGATGTGCTCGGCGGAGGCAGTGGCGATCTCTTTGACGTGCTCGCCGATCTGGCTGGAGATTTCTGTCGCAACCTCTTCTTGCACCTTCTCTTTGGTGGCCTTGGCCTTCATCTCTGCGGCGATGATGGGCAGTACCCCGTTGCGCAATTCCCAAATGTCCTTGGCGATCAGCACGAGACCGATGCCGCCAACAGCAACAGATACGAGGCGCGAGAGAACGCTTCCGGCGACCCGCTGCCCGACACGGGTTGCGAGATTGGCGAGCTGGCGGCGAACGATGAGGATCGTCGCACCGGCAATACCTTCGCCTGACTGTTTGAGCACCGCGCCGGCCGTCGGTTCGCCTGCGCCTTTGCTGGGATCGACGTTTAAGTCTTTACCAGCGTCGCCCGCGACTGCAGTTGCGATCGCGGACCCATAGCGCGGGCCGACAAACGCCTTGAGACAATCCAGCACGGGCGCGGCACTGTCCGCAGTCGCAGCCTCCATCGACTTGCCAATATCCTTGGAGACATCACCGGCAAGATTTTCAAGTGCTCCTTTAACGGCTTCCGACCTGTAGACACGTTCGGCAACGTCGGTCGCAATTTTTTGCGAGATTTCTGTGTTGCCAAGTGACTTGATGAGATCGGCCCAGCTCGTTTCGTTCTTGACCTCCTCGACCGCGATATCGACCCGTTTATCAATAATCTCGTCGAGGCTGTTTTTGCGCCAGGCATTGCCGACGAGAACCTTGTATTCGATGCGGCCTATGCTCGTCTTGAGGGCATCGGCGGATATCGTTGCCAACACCGTCTTCAGTCCCGCCTCATCTTGTGCCGCACAGTCCTCATAGGTTGCGCGCGAAAGTTCTGCCGCGAAAGCGGGTAGGGCGCTTTGAAACGCAAGAGTTAAGCTGCAAAGAAGCGAGACGCTGGAGCGGAATAATCGTGCCGATGTTGCCAATGGTTGTGCCTCCTGGCACGGGCCGGTCGGGTCAGGCACCGCGCCTGCATTATCTTCAACCCTACGAATATAGCGTTCAAAATGCGCAATTATAGTGTCGTAGTGGCCGATCGAGCGCGGAACAGACTTGTTCAGAGCGCTGGAACCCGGATGGGGGCAGCGTCACGCGGCCCGCGCCTAATGCCGTCTGTCGTCTGCCCTTGAATTTTGGGAGGCGGCTCGCGAAGTACAAACTAAGCCCGGAGCGTTCTCAGGGAGCGCAATGTTGCAACGCACAATTGATAACCGTCTGATTTCATGAGTTTTGCGAAACTTATTGCAGTGCGGCATTGAACCTCAGTTTACCAATTTGCAACTTCATAAAATTAAAACAGGTGGCGTTATCATGGGCTTCGGCTTACAATCGCATCATTGATCTTAAGACGTAAGGGCTTCGTAAGCGCAGATCTGCGGCAGCGCGACAAAGTTGCGTTGGCATTGTTTACCGCAGCGTCGTAGTGGTGTTCGCGTAGTGTAACAACGAGTGCAACGTAACGCATGAAAAATATTCGGAAATTTC
>JANOKW010000175.1:0-9211 GCA_031419475.1 Hyphomicrobium sp.
CAGTCGCCACAACGGGTGTCCGCTCTTCCGCACGCCCCGCGCGAGAGATGGGCGACATGTGCCGGCAGGTCTCCTGGCTCGCGGCTCGAACGCTCTCTTCAGCCTTCCCGACTTGGGACTAAACAAAGCCCGGTCAGTGGCATGTGTGAAGAGTGCTTGCCGCTTACAGTTGCGGGGGCAGCCCCGGTTTTGGATCGGTTGATCCGCACCGTGTTCCCATTTTCACCAGCACAGGTCGAACTGCACTGGAACCGTCACGGGCCCAAAGGAACAGATCAACGGGCGGGCGTCAAGCGCGACACAGTCATGTGTGGCCTAGAAGCACAGCCACCCACCGGAAAGCGCGGCTAGATCGAGAAGGATAGCAGGTCCGCGCCAGACGAATAATCCAGCGCCAATGGCAGCGAGCCCGGCGAAGGCGGCGAGCACCCAGCCCCGCACTTGCGGCGGGAGGATAGACCAGTTGACTGTCTTCTCAATGGACTGGTGACGCATACTATTCAGCCGCCTGCAAATTTAAACGCCGCGCCGGACTTTCCCGGATGGGCAGATGGATCAGCGCTGCGAAGACGCCGAGAGCAACGGAAATCCACCACATCATATCATAGGACTTTGTGGCGTCGAAAACCAGCCCCGCCGACCACGCCCCAAGAAACGAACCGATCTGATGGGATAGAAACACGATGCCATAGAGCATCGTCATCCACTGGGCACCGAAAAATGTACCAACCAGCCCGCTCGTCAGCGGAATGGTCGAGAGCCATAGCAGGCCGAGAATAGCGCTCAACAAAATGACCGTCGTTGGCGTCATTGGAAGAAAGAGAAACCCGAGAAACACGAACGCCCGCGCGAGATAGATGAAGCTCAGTCCGTATCTCTTGGGGAAGAAACGCGCCGATTGGCCGGAAAGATAAGTGCCAAACAAGTTGCCAAGACCCACAGCAGTTAACGCGATCACGCCGACGCGCGCCTCGAGTCCTTGATCGGCAACGTAGGCCGGCAAATGCGTGCCAAAGAACGCCAGGTGAAACCCGCATACAAAGAACCCGGCATTCAGCAGCCAATAACTCGGCAACATCGCCGCTTCACGCAACGCGTCATGCAATGATTGGCTGACCTCCGCCGGCCCACGCGGCTCTGGTTTCCCGGAAACGAAATACGCGAGCGGAAAAATTGCCAGCGACGTCACCAGCAAGGCCAGCAGGCTGGCTTTCCATCCCAAGTTCTCGATCAGCACATGCGTGTAAGGCAACGCAATGAGAATGCCGAGGCCACTGCCCATGCCGAGCGTTGCAATGGCCTGCGTTCGCAATTCTGCAGGCGCCGCACGGGCGGCCGCCCCAACCATTGCATTGATACCGGCGCCCGCAACTCCAAGCCCCAAAAAGACACCGGCGATGTAAAGCGTCACATCGTTTGTTGCGGCATACGTCAAATAAAGGCCCAGCGCCGTTGCCACGCCACCCATCACCGCGACCCGGCCAGCCCCAAAGCGGTCGGAAATCGCCCCAAGAACCGGCGCTGCAAGGCCCCAAACAATATTGGCGATGGCAATAGCAAGAGAAAACGATTGCCGCCCAATGCCAAGATCAGTCGTAATCGGTTTCATGTAGAGACCCATCACCTGGCGCAGTCCCATGGCGATGGCGGCGATGCTTGCTGCGGCCACAACAACGATCCACCACGGGTAATTGCGCCGAGCATTTGCGGTCATGACTTGGCGTCCAATACGGTCTCGGAAATTTTCACAACCGGACCATCTGGCGTCTCGATCCCGCGCACCGCATGCCGGATGCGCACGCCCGAAGCCCCGTGAAAAAATGTGAACATATTATAGCGCGCCAACGGCTCGTGCTTGTGCAGCCTGCCAGCCGACGCCGACGGCACGCCGATCACAGGGATCGGAGCCGCGTCGACAGAATGCGCCGTCACGTGCCAATCAATTTTTTCGCGGTGATTATGGCCGTATAGCACGAGTTCAGCGCCATGGATTTCCAACATGCGAGCAAAATGAGCCGCATCCCGCAACCCCCTGCGCGCGTTGGCGAGGCCCGGCAAAGGCGGATGATGGATCATCACAACCCTTACCGCGCCTTCGCTTTTCAACTGATCGAGCAGATCGCCCGCAACTTCGATTTGATGGGCGCCCAGCTGTCCGGCGGCGACAAACGGCGGCGTCTCGACCGCTGAATTCAAACCGACAAGCGCAATCTGACCCAAGCGGCGCACGAATGGAAAGGCGAGAGATTGCTCTTCGCTGCCCATATAGGCAGCCCAGCGCATAACGCCGCCATGACCGTGAAGCCGCGTATAGATATCGTGATTTCCAGGGACTACAGTTACGCGATCCGGCGGGCCGACACGCCCCAACCATTGCAAAGCCGCGTTATACTCTGCCGGAAGTCCGAGATTGATGAGGTCGCCCGTGATTGCGATGTGATCGGCGCGTAGTGCCAATACGTCCGCGACCAACCTGTCCGCAATGGTGCGCTTGTGAACCGCCCGGCGAGTCCGCTGCCAATTCAGAAATCCGAGCGCCCGCTTGGCATTCCAATAACGCGGCGAAAAGCCCGTCACAGGCGCAAGATGGACGTCCGAAAGATGGGCAAGCGTGAAAGATGCGGTCATTATAAGATATGTTGTGGACGGATCGCCAGCGACTCTGGAAAATACTAGCATAGCCTGCTTGCAAAGACTGCCTGAACGCGCTCAAAAAGTGAGGGCAGTTCATGCTACAGCAAACGCGAGGCCACCGT
This sequence comes from Hyphomicrobium sp., assembly GCA_031419475.1. Lineage (GTDB taxonomy): Bacteria > Pseudomonadota > Alphaproteobacteria > Rhizobiales > Hyphomicrobiaceae > Hyphomicrobium_B. Next base: position 2,757 of record JANOKW010000175.1, read on the forward strand.
TGCCGCTGAAAAAGATCGTCATCGGTTCATTGCAAAGATACTGGCGCGTTTCGCGGGGCTTGACACTCGGCGCCCAGGGCTGCGTGCTAGACGCCGGTAACCGTGTGCTTCTGATCCGCCATACCTATCGCCCGGGATGGCACTTTCCCGGCGGTGGCGTCGAGAAAGGGGAGACGCTCGAAAGCGCCCTCACGCGGGAATTAGACGAAGAAGCCGGTATCCGGCTTGAAGGCCGGTCTAAGCTCTTTGGCATTTACGCCAACGATCAGGCCTTCCCGGGTGATCACATCGCGCTTTTCGTCGTGCGCTCTTGGAGTCAGCCGCGTATTCCAGCCCCCAACAGAGAAATCGCAGAACAGAACTTCTTTTCTCATCACCAGCTGCCTCAGGACATTAGTCCTCCAACGGCAGATCGCATTAAGGAAGTCATTGAGGGTCGCGCACCATCGGAGTTGTGGTAGAAGGCTTTTCCCCGTTGCCCGCATATGTATCTCTCCACCAACGTAACGAAAGAATGAAATCGCCTACATGACGCAATCAGTAATCATGCGCTCCGTCGCGCCCACCGACCTCTCCGCCATTTCCAAACTTCATGCGCACGTCTTAGGGCCGGGCCGCTTCGTGCGCTCAGCCTACCGGGTACGCGAAGGCAAGGGCTTATTCTCGAAGTTTTGCCGCGTCGCCGACTTGGGCGGCAGACTAATAGCAACGCTGCGCATCACGGAAATCTCAGTTGGTGGCACCAGCGAAGCAGCACTCCTCGGTCCGCTGACCGTCGATCCCGAGTTTGCGGGCCAAGGTTATGGCCGCAAACTCGTTTCGGAATCGCTTGAGAACATGAAAAAGAGCGGCGTCAAACTCGTGGTGCTGGTCGGCGACGAATCGTACTACGGGCGCCTTGGTTTCAAGCCGGTTCCACTTGGCCAAATCCTGTTTTCAGCGCCCGTCAATCCGGGGCGCATTCTGGCAGTGGAACTCGAACATGACGCGCTGAGCAACTATCGCGGCTTGATTTCTGCCGCGCCTAATGCCGACGCGGGCAGGGGCTGATCGGCGTTGACCGCGGCACAGCGTGCGAAATTCAACGTGCACGAAACCTTGTCGCTTTGGTAGGTCTCCCGGCCAACTTTGACGACGGCACGGCCGACAAAGAGCACCTCATCGATCTTCGGGCGCACCTCGATCGTGTCAGCCGTGCCCCGGATCATATGTTTCTCTACATTCAATTCGGCGTTGCCGCGCGCGATCGTCTCGCCGCTCGTCTCGTCCGCAATCTGCTCATCAGCGGCAAGACTTAGTCCAATTGGAACACCGGCAACGCTCATGAACGAACTACTACCAACGGCGATGAGTGCCATCACTAAACATAGACCAATCCGGCGCATATGCAGCCGCACTCCCATAAGCTTATCTCAGCTTATGGTAATCCCCGCACGTGGCACCAAAGCGGAGGGTCTGTGGCGAATCCTTGGTCTTCTTCCGCAGGCACCGAATTAGCTCTGGAACGGGTCTTTCATAAGGATCGTATCATCGCGTTCGGGACTGGTCGATAGAAGGGTAACGGGGCATTCGATGAGTTCTTCGACCCTGCGCACGTACTTCACGGCTTGTGCTGGCAATTGGGCCCAGCTGCGGGCGCCACGGGTCGATTGCGACCAGCCTTCGAAGTCCTCCCAGATTGGTTCAATGCGTTCCTGCGCATTGAAGCCGGCTGGCAATCTGTTGATGCGCTCGCCATCAAGCTTGTAGCCGACACAAATGCGGATTGTCTCGAAGCCGTCCAGAACGTCGAGTTTAGTTAGCGCAATCCCGTCAATGCCAGAGACCTTGGCAACTTGGCGCACTAGGACCGCATCAAACCATCCACACCGTCTTTTGCGGCCCGTCACAGTACCGAATTCGTGGCCCCGCTCGCCAATCCGCTCGCCGATTGCGTCGTGCAACTCTGTGGGGAACGGCCCCGCACCAACGCGCGTCGTATAGGCCTTGGCAATACCAAGCACGTAACCAACGGCGCGCGGTCCCATCCCGGAGCCGGTTGCCGCTTGTGCTGCAACCGTATTCGACGACGTCACAAACGGATAGGTGCCGTGATCGATATCGAGGAGTGCGCCTTGCGCGCCTTCAAACAGGATGCGCTTGCCCTTGCGGTGCGCTTCATCCAACAGTTCCCACGTTACATCCATGTAGGCGAGGACCTTCGGCGCAACCTCCGTCAATTCGGCCATGAGTTTGTCTTTGGAGATCTCGGGCTGACCAAGACCGCGGCGCAGCGCATTGTGATGCACGAGGATCCGGTCAACCTTAGGCCCGAGCGTCTCCAGTGTCTTTAGGTCCTGCACGCGGATCGCACGGCGGCCGACTTTGTCTTCATATGCTGGACCGATACCACGCCCCGTCGTGCCGATCTTGCCGGCGCCTGCCGCCGCTTCTCTAAGTTGGTCGAGTTCGCGATGGAGCGGTAAAATGAGTGTCGCGTTTTCTGCCACTCTCAAGTTGTCGCGCGAAATGGCAACGCCCTGGCCCCTGAGTTTTTCAATTTCAGCGCAAAGCGCCCAGGGGTCGACCACTACGCCATTGCCGATAACCGCAAGCTTACCCGGCCGCACCACGCCCGATGGCAGAAGCGAGAGCTTGTAGGTATTGGGCCCGATGACGAGCGTATGACCAGCGTTATGCCCGCCCTGGAAACGCACGACGACATCCGCGCGCTCCGACAACCAATCGACGATCTTGCCTTTGCCTTCATCGCCCCACTGGGCGCCGACCACTACGACGTTGGCCATGCTCAGACCTCTGCTCGTGAAGAAGCCCCGGCATCGGCCAGGGCCCATCAAATCCTTGTGGCCGGGTTATAGCCTAGAATCGCCCCGAGCAAGCGCAAACACGCGCGCCAGACGTCACGCGAGCACCTTTGACGCACGGGAGTGAACCCGCAGGACGCACAATGACGTGGGGGCAGCGACCCTGTTTGGCGGGCGTGACCTCACTGGCCGTAGATGATTGATTTGGCCGCCGGCCACGTGATGCGGTATCCGTAATCAAAGACCTTCTCCTCGTCAGGCTCCAACTTTGATTCGAAGGTCATAACACCGCGCTTGTCTTCAACATTGGTCTTGGTCGGCTGCAGCCTTCCAACGTATTCGACCTTGATGTCCTGGTTCAAAGTTGCCGGCATCTGATCCATCACGACCAGACTGATGGCGCGCTCGTGCATATTCTTGACCGTTACGCGATAGCTGCGCAGATCCGTCCGGGAGCTTGAAATCAGACCCGTCTCGCCGCGCTTCTCTTCAATGATCGCATGGCGAACCTTGACTTGATCGTCGAGACCGAAGCCTAGATCATGTTGCTCACCCGGCGAAAGCAGCGGGATACTGCTCGTCCCAACGAAAGTCCCGTCGCGAAAGAGATAGACTTGGCCTGGAAGCAGCGGCGTGCCTTTTGCAAACGTCAGCTTCGCGTAGAGATAGGCCTTGGGATCCACCTTGGGAACCGTCCGGCAAAAGAGCGCGGGCTCAATCTGCTCGCTCGCGAGTACAACGCGTTTGGCTTCTCCCGTGCCCGCAACCGCGACGCGTCCGGGAACAGCAAACATCGCCTCAAATGGCGCGATTGTGACGGCGGCTTGGCGTTCTTCGATTGGCTCGGGTGGCGGGGGCGGCGCAGCAGCAGCGCCAGTGACGGGCGCGGCCAGGGTATCCTGAGCCACTTCCGGCGCTGCTTGCTCGCGTGACATGTCCATGCGTTTTGCGCGTGATGCGGCGGCCGTTGGGACGGGCTTTAACTCTTGCTCGAAATCGACAGTCATGGGTGATAATTCAGGTGCTGCGGCCCCTGCTGACGGGCGCGCCGTCGACAACTGCATCGCCACGCCATCCCAATTTTCCCCAGACTTCTGAGAAATGGACGCGCGCCGCACGAGATCGAGCTTCGATGGCGCTGTCTTTGAGCCGGTCTGCAAACGGGCATCATATAGTGGGGTCCATCCAGCACTCGCCACTTGGTAGCGTATCGTCAGATCGGCCTCGAGAGGCGAGGCCGCGTCGACGTGAACTTTGACCTCCGTCTGATCGGTCTTAGCTGGAACCAAGCTCGAAAGCTTATTCTCCAGATCCTCGATCTTGTGGTCCAAATCGCGGATTTTCGCTTGGGCTTCAATTTGGGCCCGGCTCGCGTCGGCCGTGCCTTGCGAAATAATGGCGAGCACCCGTTGCCAGTCTTCGGGTCCTCCGCCTTGGCCTGCGCCGGGCGCCGGGCGGACTGGAAGTTGCGCCAAATTGCCGATCAACGCTTTCTGTGTTTCGGCGGCGTGAACTTGCGCTTCAATTCCCGCCTTCTGGTCACGCAGTGCTTCGATATCCGCTTCGAGTTTCTTGCGTTCGATATCCGCCGCCTGGGACTCGGCGCGCGCCAGATACGTCCTGCGCGTATCGACAGAACCGATATCGAGCTTTCCTGTTGCCTTGCCTTCGATCCGAATAGAACCTGGAACCGCACTCGCCGGTATATCTGTAATCGTAATCGTATGCTCGCCCTTCTCGAGTTTCACTTTGCCCGTGCGCGTCACTTCGGCGCCGGAGAGAAACACCGTCACGGACTCGACCCGTGACGTGGCCGTCAAGTCGGCCGCTTCACTGCTCACTGAGAAAAGAAGCAAAGCAGTCGCAGTGAGAATGATACGCATGACAGCTGAACTTTCCTTAAGAATGGTGAGTTGTGATATCAGCAAACGAAGCCGATGCAATTAAGACGGCTAGGATTTCGCATACCTTTGGATAATGACCGGTTTTATCGATTCATAAAGCCCTTTACAGAGCGCCGGATTAACCACAGCGGTTAGAAATCACGATGATCTGGCTTGCTTGACCTCGTCATAAGCCCAATCGAGCCATTGCGTCAGACGTGCCAGATCTGGCGCCTCAATGGTCGCGCCGCACCAGATCCTGAGCCCCGCCGGCGCGCCGCGATAGGCGTTGATGTCGTAAGCCACGCCTTCGCGATCGAGCACATCGACTAACGCCTGAACGAAATCCAGCTTGTCTTTCTCGCTCCGAGAAGAAAATTCAGCGTCCGTAAATCGCAAACAAACGGACGTATTCGAGCGCGTCTTGGGGTCGTGAGCCAAAACATCAATCCACGGCGTGCGCTCGACCCAATCGTAGATAATGGCCGCGTTGGCATCGACGCGGGCGATAAGCGCACGCAGGCCGCCGATATCTTCTACCCATCGAAGCGCATCCGCGTAATCTTCAACGCACAGCATCGACGGCGTATTGATCGTCACGCCCTCAAACGCGTCGTGCAATATGCCGTTTGGCCCCTTGAGCCTTAAGATTTTGGGAATAGGCCACGAAGGCTGATGGGTCTCAAGGCGTTCGAACGCGCGCGGCGACAGGATCAACATGCCATGGGCTGCTTCGCCTCCCAGCACTTTCTGCCAAGAGAAACTCAAAACGTCTATTTTCGAAAGATCGATATCCTGGGCAAATATCGCCGAGGTTGCATCGCAGAATGTGAGGCCCTGACGGTTCGCCGGAATCCAGTTGGCATCCGGCACGCGCACGCCGCTCGTCGTTCCGTTCCACGTGAAGATCACGTCGCGCGAAAAGTCAGTTTGCGAGAGATCAGGCAATTGTCCCCAATCGGCTTCGAACGTACGCAGATCGGCAAGCTTCAAGTGTTCGAGCGCATCTTTAAGCCAGATGCGGCCAAAAATTTCCCACGCCAAAACATCGACGCCGCGGGCCCCTAGCAGATTCCACATGGCCATCTCGAAAGCGCCGGTATCGGAACCCGCAACAATGGCAACTTCGTACCCCGGCGGAAGGTTTAGAATTTCCTTGGTTTTCTCTATGACCGCTTTGAGCCGTGCCTTGCCTTCTGGTGAGCGATGCGAGCGGCCAACGTAAGCGTCAGCCAAGGCCGCCGGCGTCCAGCCCGGACGCTTGCTGCATGGGCCCGAGGAGAAGTTGGGATTCTCTGGACTCACGGTGGGCTTGGCGGGGTGTGTCATGTCACTCCAAATTCGGTGATGAGCCAATGCGCATTACCAGACTTGATGCCAACACCCAAATGGTAAAGACCCCGGCTCTACAGACCGCCCCTATAGCGGTCTTCCGGCAGGGGACGCGGGTGGTGGTGTCATATTCGCCAAGACAATACCCGCGTTCCTGTATGTGGTTTGGCCGCTCTGGTAGGGTGGTCTCGCAGCCGGAGCCCGGAAGCCGCGCCCGGCCAGCGGCGATATCAACCGCAATTGCGCTACGCGGCTATCCGGGACCTTTACCCGTTTCAATTTGTTCTTGCATGCACTAGCAGGCTGTTGAACTTGGGGCGACAGTAGACTGTTTTTTTCGTCTCTGTCGTCCGATTGAACGTTTTTGGTCTCTTGGTCTTTGGGTGTGAGGCATTCCAGCGGTGTTTCTCAGGCTTCTGCGAGCAGCCTTGGCATC
>JANOKW010000176.1:0-1702 GCA_031419475.1 Hyphomicrobium sp.
CCGGTCACCGCGCGGCCGAGATCGGACAGCAGATAAAGCGCTGAGCCGCCTACCTCTTCGATGGTTACGGTGCGCCGTAGCGCCGAATTGTATTCGTTCCAGCGCAGAATGTAGCGGAAGTCGGAAATGCCGGACGCGGCCAACGTTTTAATGGGGCCGGCGGAAATGGCGTTGACGCGAATATTGTGTTTGCCGAGATCGGAGGCGAGGTAGCGCACGCTGGCCTCAAGTGCTGCCTTGGCGACGCCCATGACGTTATAATGCGGCATGACCTTTTCGGCGCCGTAGTAGGTCAAGGTCAGCATCGAGCCGCCATTGGTCATGAGCTTCTCGGCGCGCTGGGCGAGAGCGGTGAACGAGTAACAAGAGATGAGCAGGCTCTGGGTGAAGTTCTTTTCACTAGTGTCGACGTAGCGGCCATCAAGCTCGTTCTTGTCGGCAAAGGCGATAGCATGAACGAGAAAATCGAGACGGCCCCAATCTTTGGCGAGCGTCGCGAAAACCGCATCCATTGAAGCGGTATCGGTGACGTCGCAGGGGAGCACGTGCTTTGAGCCGATTTCAGCTGCGAGCGGTTCGACCCGCTTCTTCAAGGCGTCGCCCTGATAGGTGAAGGCAATTTCGGCGCCCTGGGCGGCACACGCCTTAGCGATGCCCCAGGCGATGGACCGGTTGTTGGCGACGCCCATAATGAGGCCACGCTTTCCGGCCATCAGGGTCCCTGTTGGAACGCCCGCGTTTGCCTCTATTGCCGTCATCGGCTCTCGACCCTTGGTTGTAAGCTGCCGGGCTTGAACCCGGCGCGCATCCTACACAAAAGGGCGCTCCGGTCCAGTTGGCAACGTGGCTGATGGAAGGGTCAAAGCGGCGCAACCCCGAAACCGCAAGGTTGCGCGAAGGTCGCGAGATTTTCGGGAGTTATCAGGCGGACTGAGCGGCGATCTTTGCGCGCTTCAACCGTCGAGTTCCCAACCGCCAGCCGCTAGCCGGCAGGCAATGGCTTCGGTTTTCGTGGTTTCGTCTGTGCTGTTGAGAACCACGAGAATATGGCGGCAGACATGGCCACGGTGATCCTTAAAAGAGGCTGTTGGGCGCACGATACCCGATAAGCGGCCGTGGCTGCGGTGCCAGACGTAGCTTGATCCATCCGCGACTTGAGTTAGGGCCAACTGCACACTCTCGAGTACGGCCATCTCGTCGGAGGCGTCGAGCGGGGTCTGTAGCCCCGCAAATTTCGGTTTGCTGGAAGACTTGCCTGCTGAATCGGGGCAGCTGCAACCCGGGACGGGCGCGGCTTTGGCCTCGACTGCGTGGGCGAAATCCGAGGAAACAAAGATGGCGGCGACCAGCACGAACGCAGTGCTACCGGCCGCAAGAAGCGGAAAAAGGGAATAATCAGAACGCATGGACGCTACACTCACTAAACTGGCACCGAACAGGGGCGCTACATTCCGCGACAGGCGGAGGACATCCGCAATGTGCCCGACTATGGTTAAGGGGCGCTAAATGGCCGTCTCACTGTGCGCGTTTCCTGCCATACACGCGTTGAACATTAAGATTGGAATAGCCCTATCATGGCGGCGGACGCTGAAGACGTGGCGCAAAAAGATTTGGTCCAGAAGGAAATGGCACAAGGGGACGCTGGTTTTGTCCAAGCGCAAGACCCGTTCGCCTTGTTTGGCGAATGGATGACGGCTGCTGA
>JANOKW010000177.1:0-2013 GCA_031419475.1 Hyphomicrobium sp.
GCCTCGTCAAGATTGAGAATTGGGGAAAGCGGACGAAGGCGGCGAAGGTCCTCAAGGCGAAGGCAAGGCCCGAGGGGGCAGCGGCTAGCAACGACAACGATGCGGACCCGGGGCCTGGGGACGATGTGGCTCAGCCCATAATCAAACGCCGAGCTCCGAAGGGTGGCAGCAAACGCAGCGGACGGAAGCGAACGCTTACGCCGAGCCCAACCGGATTATTAAAGCTCGTCTACGGCACGATCCAAAAAGAACTCGGCAAACTGGAACGGCAGTCGGGCGACCAAAGCCAAGATCGCGAGCGAGCCTCGCGGGCGTTATCGCAAATCATGAACTCATTGGAGAAAGCCGTGGAGATGCAACGCGGGATCGCAAAGGACAACACGCGCGGAGGCGGCAAGAAAGATAAGGAAGCCCTGCGCAATGCGGAAAACCTACGCAAAGAGATTGTGGAACGTATTGAACGTTTCCGTGCCGCACGAGCAGTTGGTCAGTGAAGTCGATCTCATTGAGCCAGAAGATCTGGCGGAGCTGAAATTCCATTGGGAAGTTTGGGCGCGAGACGATCAGTTGGCTCCTCTTTGCTTGGGCGCTTCCGACTCTCCTTCGTCGATCCCCGCCTTCGCGGGGAGGCCGGAAGCGCCGGACAGATGGCGGGTTTGGATGCTGCTTGGCGGGCGCGGATCGGGCAAGACGCGCGCCGGGGCCGAATGGATCAGAGAACGGGCGGCGGGTGAATCGAGTTGGGGACGTGAACCCGCGCGCATCGCTCTTGTCGGGAAAACGATTGGTGACGTGCGCAACGTCATGATCGAGGGCGTCTCAGGTTTGCTCGCGATATCTCCGCGCAACGAGCGGCCGCTGTTCGAGCCGTCGAAGCGGCGCTTGACGTGGGCGAACGGCGCGATTGCGGAAATGTTTTCGGCCGACGAACGTGAAGGACTTCGCGGACCGCAGTTTCATTTCGCCTGGTCCGATGAAATGGCGAAATGGCGCGAAGGCGAAAAGGCATGGGACATGCTGCAGTTTGGTTTGCGGCTGGGTGACAACCCGCAGGTCGTGGTGACGACGACGCCAAGGCCGCACAGGTACTTGAAGAAGATCATGAGCGATGCGGCGACGGTGACGGTGCGGTTATCGACGGCGGACAACGCGAACAATCTGGCGCCGGCTTTTCTGGCCGAGATGACGCGCCGTTATGCGGGCTCTGACATCGGGCGGCAGGAATTGTTCGGCGAAGTGATCGAGGATTTGCAAACGGCGCTCTGGCGCCGTCATTGGTTTGAGGAAGCGCGCGTCGATGCAGCGCCCGAGATGACGCGCATTGTGGTCGCGCTCGATCCGCCAGTGACGTCAACGGCGGCTTCCGACGCGTGCGGGATCGTGGTTGTGGGATTGGGAGTCGATAAACGCGCCTATGTTCTGGCGGATCGTTCGCTGCAGGGACGCGAGCCGCAAGCGTGGGCGAAAGCGGCGATCGGCGCATACGACGATTTTGAAGCCGATTGCTTGGTGGCCGAAGTCAATCAGGGCGGCGATCTGGTAGCTGGCGTGTTGAAGCAGTTTCGCGAAGACTTGCCGGTCAAGAAAGTTCATGCGACGCGCGGAAAGTTTCTGCGCGCCGAGCCGGTGGCGGCTTTGTATGCCGAGGGTCGCGTGGTGCATGTTGGGCGCTTCGAAAGATTGGAAGATCAGATGTGCGCGTTCGGGCCCGATGGCAAAGTCGAAGGCCGTTCGCCCGATCGCGTCGATGCGCTCGTGTGGGCGGTGACGGAGTTGATGTTGGCGGTCAGGGGTGTGCCCCGGATGCGGGTGGTGTGAAGTGGGCAACAGGCAAGGCAGTAGGCAGTAGGCAGTAGCGAATATCTCGCGACCCGCTCATCCGGGGTCTTTACAAATTCGATAAGGGTAAAGGTCCCGGCTCTACGCAACGATGCGAGCCGCATCCTGGCTTGGCCGGGAATGCGGGTGGAAGAGGCGCGCGCTAACGCGAACGCGGCAAGAAAAGTCTTTCAA
>JANOKW010000178.1:0-2532 GCA_031419475.1 Hyphomicrobium sp.
CCAATGGGCGCGGTGTGCGGCGTCTGCGTCCCTGCCGCCAAACTCCGTCCTCAAGCATAAGTGAGGTGAGAATGCCTTCGCGCAGACCTCTGTCGGCAACGCGCAATCTCTCAGCCGGCCACATCCTGAGCACAGCTTCGAGAATAGCGCACCCGGCAAGAACTAAATCGGCGCGATCGCGGCCAATGCAAGGTTCGGCAACGCGCTGCTCGTAGGTCTTGTTCAAAAGCGACTGCGTGACACCCGCAACATCGGGCACTTTCAACCAGCAGCCATCGACTTTATTGCGATCATAGCGCGCAAGCCCGAGTAGGATTCCGGCAATCGTCGTGACCGTTCCTGAGGTGCCGAGCAAATGCACGGGCCGGCCGGCGAATTTCTGCCTGAATGCGTGACGATCTTCAAAGGGCTGGAGCATGCTGGTCACGGACGCAACCATCGCTTCGAAACTTTGATGCGTGACACTGCGTCCATCAAAGCGCTCGGCCAAGCTGACGACGCCGACCGGCAGCGATGTCCACGCAGCAATCGCTTCATCTGCAGCAAGCCGCCCGCCCGGCCCGCGCCGCCGCGCGCCTTCGCGAGTGAGATCCAAGCATATGATTTCCGACGAGCCGCCGCCAATATCGAAGACGAGGACATAATCGACAGCCGGGTCAATCAGAGAGACGCACCCCGAGACGGCCAGCCGCGCTTCGTGTTCGGGACTGAGAATTTCGAGATCGAGACCGCAGCGATCGCGTACCCTGCTAATGAACTCCGGCCCGTTGCCGGCCACGCGGCAAGCTTCTGTCGCAACAAATCTGGCGCGCGAGACCTCATGGCGCTCGAGTTTTCCAGCGCACACTTTGAGCGCGTCGATCGTCCTCTGCATGGCGGCTTCAGAAAGATCCCCGTTTCGTCCCAAGCCTTCGCCTAAGCGGATAATCCTCGAGAAGGCATCGACGACACGAAAACCGCGCCGCGACGGACGAGCGAGCAGCAGGCGGCAATTGTTAGTGCCAAGATCCAGCGCGCCATAAACGCTATTCTTCGCTGTCGCGCGCTTGTTCTGAGGCGGCAGCGGTTGATGGGGTTGGCCGGCTTGGCCAAACGCAACGTTGACTGCGGCCGGTTCTCCGGCGCCGTTGGGTGAGCCGCTTGCTGCCGTTCCGGTCTCAAGCTGCCCATTGCGGGCGCCCGAGGGATCATGAATCGTGTTCACACTACGTCTCCAGGGCCTGGCATAGCAGCGGCGCTCGGTTGTCGAGAGCGAGCTGCGATCATCAGGCCTGTTTCTGGACCAAACTTGAAACTACCTTATCAGGTCAGGCCCGGTCGTAAAGCGGCCGGTTGCGGGCTTGAGTGAAGTTGAGCATTGTGTTTGCAAATACTGCGGAGTGAGACGTTTTATGTTTTCCCGATCGCAGACACTCTTCGCGGCACTCATAACAACGGCCCTGGCCGCTGCCCTTTGGGGCTCACTTTGTAATCCCGTCCATTCAGCGCATGGCGCGGAATCAGGCGGCGTCGATGCCCTGCCCGCTGAACAGATCGCCAGCCGTTTGAGAAGCGCATATCCCGGTCTGATTAAGGATATTGAAGGCAACAACGTCGTCTTTGTAGACGGCACACGGCTTCCACTCGACGACGGTCAACGCAATAAGAGTTTTAATGATTGGCTCGGGGCGCCAGATATCGAAGATATGTTTCGTATTCCATATGTGGCGGGTGACGCGAAAAGTTCGCCAGCAATCAACTCCGATCCAGGCCGCGCGCGCAACAGTGCGTTCTTTGCCAAGATCTATGGCGATTGCCGCGGCGCTAACTTTGCCAAGTCACTGGTTGACGTCGTCTGGCTACCGAAGAAATCCGGGCAGAAGTTGAAAGTGTCCAAGACCAACGGCGCAGCCGAACGCCTAACGGCCGTATCGCAAGAACTCGATGCCATGCCGGCGTCCTTCGGCGCGTATCTCATTCCATCGGCTGGCACATACAATTGCCGCGTCGTTGCCGGCACAAAAAATATGTCCGCCCACAGTTATGGCATCGCCATCGATATCGCGCTGAAGCATGCCCACTATTGGCGCTGGACGAAGGCATCAGGCAGCGGCGCCATTTCATACAAGAACGATATTCCGATGGAGATCGTGCGCGTTTTTGAGAAGCACGGCTTTATCTGGGGCGGCAAGTGGCATCACTACGATACGATGCACTTCGAATACCGGCCAGAACTGCTGCCGCCGCAAACCCCGATAGCGCCGCAACCGGTCGATCCAATTTCGGCGCCCAATTGAGTTGGCACTGCCCTGGCGCCTCAGATGACTGTCCGCCCCCGTATTTTTTGATACCGCCGCCCGCCTATCGCCGGTTCGCTTGCCCAACCTCCGGTCAGCTGTTATACCCCGCGCTTCCGGCGGCACTTACCCCGTCCGATCCTGGTTCTTGGGGAATCGTCTAATGGTAGGACTGCAGACTCTGACTCTGCCTGTCTAGGTTCGAATCCTAGTTCCCCAGCCAACAAAATCAATAAGTTAAGTACTATCTAGTTTA
>JANOKW010000179.1:0-8896 GCA_031419475.1 Hyphomicrobium sp.
CTCGATGGCCGGGGCAACCTGAGCGAAGAGGAACTTATCAAATTCACCAAATTTTTTATGGACGTATGTATTGACCAAGTTGAGTATATGACAGACTTGATGAAACCCGATGCACTTCGCCGCCGGATTATGCGATGGACACGTGACGAGGAGGATGCGAAGCGCCTTCCCGCCATGGCAACGCGTGTGATGGAAATTCTGCTGCATACCGGTCAGGTCGAACGAAAGGACGTGCTGACTTTGCTTGGCGTCCAAGAACGGCAGTCGGCGCGCATAACGTCCGCACTTCAATCGGCCGAGGCGATCAAATCAGCCCACAATCGCGCGCCTTGGACGCTCAATCTCTCGGCGCGTTTGGCCCCAGCATGGGTTCCAAGCCTTTACGATCGCGAATAATTGGCGGGATTGTCGACCACCCATTGTGATTGTAACGGCACATCTCGCAAAACTTGACTTTTTGGTCTCAGCAGATGATACACCCCCTATCCATACGGCCCTGAAACCCAGAGCCGCCGCTTTGCACATGAGGAAACTCGGGAGAGTTAAATCGGGAGGCAAGGGGGTCAACATCCGGCGGCGCGAGGCGCTCCCGGGTGCATTTTTGTTTTGCACAGTGCGTGTGCACAGTGCGTGTGCATAGTGCGCGCGCAAAGGTTTGCGCAATGCGCGAGTAAAGGAACGGCAGAGTTGCTGAAAGTTTGGGGTCGAAATACTTCCGTGAACGTCCAGAAGGTGATGTGGACGATTGCCGAGCTTGGGCTGCCGCACGAGCGCATCGACGCGGGCGGCGCCTTCGGCAAGACCGGTACGCCCGAATATTCGGCGATGAACCCGAACAAGCTTATCCCAACGCTTCAAGACGGCGATTTTTCGATGTTCGAGAGTTCGGCAATCGTGCGCCATCTTGTGCGCACCTACGGCACCGGCACGCTTTGGCCCGCCAACGAGAGGCAAGCCGCGCACGCCGACCAGTGGATGGAGTGGTCGACCACGACGCTCTATCCAGACATTACTACCTCGATCTTTCTCGGGCTCATCCGCACGCCCGCCAAAGACCGCAACACCGCTGCCATCGAGACGAGCATCCAGCGCGCGGGCGAAAAGCTCGCGATCCTCGATAAGATTCTCGCCAACCGCTCCTATATCCTCGGCGACACGCTCACCGCCGCCGACATTCCAGCCGGCAGCATGATGTACCGCTACTACACGCTGCCAATCGCGCGGCCGAGCCTGCCGAACGTCGAAGCCTGGTACGCGCGCCTCTCGCAGCGTCCTCATTATCGGGAAAACGTCATGATCGATTATTCAACTTTGCGCGTCGAGGGAGCCTAATCAGCCCATGTTTCAATCGCTGACAGAACGCCTTTCGGGCGTCCTCGACAAGCTGACCCGGCGCGGTGCGCTGACGGAAGCCGATGTCGGCGAAGCCATGCGCGAAGTGCGCCGGGCGCTGCTTGAAGCCGACGTCGCGCTCGATGTCGTCAAAGATTTCACCGAGAAGGTGAGAGCCAAGGCCATCGGCGCGGAAGTGCTGCGCTCGGTGACGCCCGGGCAGATGGTCGTCAAGATCGTCAACGACGAACTGGTTGCCATGCTGGGGTCGGACGCGGAAACGATCAACCTCGCCGCCCAGCCGCCGGTCGGCATTCTCATGGTCGGGTTGCAGGGCTCAGGCAAGACGACGACGGCCGCGAAGATCGCGTATCGCCTGACGAATCGCGAGCGCAAAAAAGTTTTGATGGCGTCGCTCGATACGCGGCGGCCTGCAGCGCAAGAACAGCTGCGCGTCCTTGGCGAACAAACCAACGTCGCGACGCTTCCCATCGTCGCCGGGCAAAACCCGTTGCAGATCGCGCGCCGCGCCGAAGAAGCGGCCCGGCTCGGTGGTTACGACGTCATTATCTACGACACCGCTGGCCGCGTCACCGTCGACGAAGAGTTGATGGACGAAGTGCGCGACGTCAAAGCCGCCATCAAACCACATGAAGTCTTGCTCGTCGCCGACGCACTGACTGGTCAAGACGCCGTCAACACAGCCAAAGCGTTCGACGGCCACATCGGCGTCACCGGCATCGTGCTGACACGTGCCGACGGCGACGGACGCGGCGGCGCAGCACTTTCCATGCGCGCGGTGACAGGCAAGCCCATCAAGCTCATTGGCGTTGGCGAAAAATGGGACGCGCTCGAAGATTTCGATCCCCGCCGCATCGCAGGCCGCATCCTCGGCATGGGCGACATCGTCTCCCTCGTCGAAAAAGCTGCGCAGACGATCGACATCGCCAAAGCCACGAAAATCGCCGAGAAAATGAAGAAGGGGTCGTTCGACCTCGAAGATTTCGGCGATCAGCTCGCGCAAATGCAAAAGCTCGGCGGTATGGGCGGCATCATGGGCATGTTGCCCGGCATGGGAAAGATCAAAGGTCAGATCAACGAAGCAAAGGCCGACAAGAGTTTCGTGCACATGCGCGCCGCCATCTCGTCGATGACGCCGCAAGAACGGCGCAACCCTAAGATCCTCGACGGCAAACGCAAGCGCCGCATCGCGAGCGGCTCCGGTACCAAGCCCGAAGACATCAATAAGCTCGTCAAGATGCACCGGCAGATGGCCGACATGATGAAGGAGATGGGCCGCAACAAGGGCATGATGAGCAAGATGGCCGGCATGATGGGAATGCCCGGCGGCGGTATGGGTGCTGCACCTTCAGCGGCGGAGCTCGCCGCGATGCAAGCCGAACTCGCCAAACTCGATCCTGCGGCGCTCGATCAATTGCCAGCCGAACTCAGAGACGCGCTGCCGGGCGCGCAATCCGGCAAAGGCGGCATGCCCAAGGGTTTGCCGGGACTAACAGGTTTGCCGGGCGGTCTGCCAGGATTAGGCGGCGGATTTGCAAAATTCCAAGGGTTCCCGGGGAAGAAAAAGTAGACACACGAAACTCAACACGAATTCGTTTCAAAACAGGAGAAGACTTAAATGGCAGTGAAGATGCGCTTGTCGCGCGGCGGCACCAAGAAGAAGCCCTACTATTACGTCGTTATTGCCAACGTCACCTCCCCGCGCGATGGCCGCTACATCGAGCAGATCGGTACCTTCAATCCGATGCTGAAGAAGGACAACCCAGAGCGCGTCAAGCTCTTGGCCGAACGCGTCAAACATTGGCTCGGCGTTGGCGCCCAGCCGACAGATCGCGTCATGCGCTTGTTAGATGCAGCCGGCCTTGCCAAGCGCACGGCCCCCAACAATCCTGTGAAGGCCAAGCCGAAGAAGAAGGCCGTGGAGCGCGCCGCCGCCGAAGCCGAAAAGGCCGCGAAAGCTGCCGAGGCCGCCAAGAGCGCAGACGCCGCATAAACTGAAGCATTCGACTGCCAGCATACCGAACCCCCGGATTGCGATCCGGGGGCTTTTGCGTTTTGGACCATAGTCCGTATGGACCTGCGCCAGCATTCCTGTATTTTAGATATAATATCAATTTTTGATATTTTAGGTGATGCACATGCCGGACACAGGGTTAAAATTCACGCTCGAAAAGCTCGGCCTCAAACAAGGCGAGCTGGCGGCCCTTCTCGGGGTGGCACCTCGCACAGTCAGCCAGTGGGCAACGGGCTCCCAGCCCCTTCCTGGGGCCGTGGCGGGCTATCTGAGACTGTTCGAGGCTGCCCGGCCCTCCACCCGGCGCCGGGAGCTGGACCGGCTGCCCAGCCGCAGCAAAAAACTCGATGAAGGCATTTACCGTATCGGCTACCACGGCAAGGCAAACGGCGAGGCCGAGACCGACCACGCGCTGGCGGTTTTGCGCAACGGCAAGATCCTCGGCTCCGACCGGCATGGCGGCGTGTTCACGGGCAGTTATGAATTTGAGGCCGCGCGCGATCTCAATATCGTGCACTTGCGCATCGAAGTTCCCCCCTTCGGCACGCTCGTCAATGGCTTCGCAGCGGACGAGAATGGAGCCGTATTCAATATCTCCTGCAAGTTCGAGCGCCCCGCGCCCATCGCCAACACAACCATGCATATCGTCGGGCGGCCTATCGATATTGCGTTGTCGTATGTGAGCCCGCTCCCGAACTGACTTGCCGGGTACTCTTGTCGAACGCTCTTGCCGAATGAGCGCGAAGAGGGCATCAGGCTCTTCATGCCAGAACCCATATCCAAATCCGGCGCCAAATCCGTTAGCGATACCCGCGTGCTGCTTGGCAGCTTCGCCAATGCGCATGGCATTCGCGGCGAAGTGCAGGTGCGCACCTACACCGGCGCGCCCGAAGCCATCGCTACCTATGGCCCTTTGAGCGACAAGAGCGGCACGCGCACATTCAAGCTCAAGGTCGTGCGCGTGACAGCCAAAGGTATCATCGCCCGCGTCGATGGCATCGCGGATCGTAACGCGGCCGAAACGTTGAAGGGCATCGAGCTCTACGTCGACCGCGTGAAGCTTCCCGCAGCGAGCGAGGGCGAATATTATCATGCCGATCTGATCGGCTTGCGCGCCGTGTCGCCTGAGGGCGAGGAGATCGGCACAATCATCGCGGTCGCGAATTTTGGCGCGAGCGATCTTTTGGAAATTCAGCTGAAGGGCGGCACGGCGGCAGAGTACGTTCCGTTCTCGGATGCGTGCGTGCCACATGTCGATGTCGCGGCGGGCGTCGCGACGATTGTGATGCCGGAGATGGTGGCGGGGGAGGAAGTGGAGCCAACATAAGCCTGTGAATTTCTGAACCTGAGCACGTATCAAATCCCCGCAGTGGCTCAATGAGGCCGATTTGTGCTCCCCTCGAACGAATCGGGCTATTCTGTTCCTTCATGGCTCGGAGGACAAATAATGTTTTGGATCACAAAGTCGTTCGAATACGGAGCCGTTTGGTCTGCCGATCAGGATATATTTGCGGCCCTGCAAATGATCGTCGCTGCTGAAGGCAGCATCAAGGACGAGCGGTGAACATTTTATTGAAGGCGTTCCTGGTGACCATCGTGTCTGTATCCGGAGGCTCCGTCTTGCGTGCCGAAAGTCCGTCAACTGGCATCGGTATTGGACAGAACCCGCAGCTGCCAGAGCCGCAACATTCAATTTTGCCGACGGTGAAAATCGCGCCAGCAGTGGGTTGGTCCGGCACGCGCCAACCGGCCGCTGCAGATGAACTGGCGGTCGCCGAGTATGCGGCCAATCTGGATCATCCACGATGGCTCTATGTGCTGCCCAACGGCGATGTTCTGGTCGCCGAGACCAATGCGCCTCCACGCCCGGACGACGGCCATGGCATCAAAGCGTGGCTGATGAGGTTCATGATGCGCCGTGCGGGTGCCGGAGTAAAAAGTGCAAACAGAATTTCGCTCCTGCGCGACGCCGACGGCGATGGCGTCGCGGAACTCAAGACTGTTTTTCTGGAAGGCTTGAACTCGCCGTTTGGGATGGCGCTTGTTGAAAATGAACTATTCGTTGCGAATACCGATGCGATCCTTCGCTTCCCATATTCAGACGGTCAAACAAAAATTACCGATCCGGGCACCAAGCTCGCCGATCTGCCAGCTGGGCCAATTAATCATCACTGGACCAAAAATATTCTCGCGAGCCGTGACGGCGCTAAACTTTATGCGACCGTCGGCTCCAACAGCAACGTTGCGGAAAACGGCATTGAGAATGAGGATCGCCGTGCATGCATTCTGGAAATTGATCGCGCGACGGGACGAATGCGGGTTTATGCAACTGGTCTGCGCAATCCCAATGGCATGGGATGGGAACCGCAATCAGGCGCACTTTGGACGGCTGTCAACGAGCGTGATGAACTCGGCAATGATTTGGTGCCAGACTATCTGACGTCCGTCAAAGACGGCGGGTTTTACGGCTGGCCGTATTCCTATTTTGGTCAGCACATTGACGCGCGCGTGAGCCCGCAACGCCCAGATCTTGTCAAAACCGCAATCGCACCCGATTACGCCCTCGGCGCGCATACAGCGTCTCTCGGTCTCACCTTCAATACCAGCAAGCAATTGCCGCCTCGCTATTCCGGGGGCGCGTTCATCGCTCAGCACGGTTCGTGGAATCGCAACCCCAGCAGCGGCTACAAAGTGATCTTTGTTCCGTTCCAGGCGGGCAAACCATCAGGTCTGCCGGAGGACGTTTTATCGGGCTTCGTCAACGCGAACGACGAAGCCATGGGCCGCCCGGTGAGTGTCGTGATCGATAAGGCCGGCGCACTACTCGTCGCAGACGACGTCGGCAATAAGATATGGCGAGTCATTGCCGCACCAAAGGCGTCTGCCGCAAGCGCCGCGCCGGAATAGCACTAAAAAGGTGAGTGGGGCGCAAATCTTTTTAGTTTGGCTCAACACCGGCCACGTGGGCTCAACGATGCCGCAAGGGGGCCGTCCACCCGGTCGATGCTGCGCAGCGGCAAACGAATTGCGGCATTTGATTTGAGCGCCTAAGCTCATCCTTCGGAGTTACCGGAGATCGCCAGTTAAATGCCCACCCTCAAAATCGCAGCCCAAATGGACCCGATCGACCGGATCGATATCAAGGGCGACTCGACGTTCGCGATCCTGCTGGAGGCGCAAATGCGCGGCCACGGCATTTTCTATTATACGCCGCCGAACCTCGCGCTGCATGGCGACAAACTCTTGGCGCGCGGGCACACGCTCAAGGTACAGGATAAAGAGGGCGATCACTACGCGCTTTCCAACCCGCGCACGGTTGACCTCGGCACGCTGGACGCCGTTCTGCTCCGTCAAGACCCGCCCTTCGATATGGGCTACATCACGACGACGCACTTGCTTGAGCGCATTCACCCCAAGACGCTCGTCGTCAACGATCCGGCGCACGTGCGCAACGCGCCGGAAAAACTCTGGGTGCTCGATTTTCTCGATCTGATGCCGCCGACAATGGTAACGCGCCAGCTCGACGACGTGCTTGCCTTCCGCGCCAAGTACAAAGACATTATCCTGAAGCCGCTTTACGGCAACGGCGGCGCGGCCGTGTTTCGGCTGCGGCCCGACGACGGCAACGTCTCGTCGCTCGTCGAACTCTTCCAGACGGTCTTTCGCGAACCCTTCATGGTGCAGGAATACCGCGCCGAAGTGAAAGCCGGAGACAAGCGTATCATTCTTGTCGATGGCGAAATCGCAGGCGCGATCAATCGCGTGCCGCAGGAGGGCGAAACGCGCTCCAACCTGCACGTTGGCGGCACTGCGGCGCCGGTTGAGCTCACGGCGCGGGACAAAGAAATCTGCGCGCGATTGAGTCCGGAACTTAAAAAGCGCGGGCTCATTTTTACCGGCATCGACGTCATCGGCCCGTATCTCACCGAGATCAACGTCACCTCGCCCACAGGCATCCGCCAAGTCAAAGCTTTTGGCGGCAACGACATCGCCGCCATGATCTGGGATGCGATCGAGGGGAAGATCGCAGTGCGCAATCGCGCCTAAGCGCACGGCGCCTTGCCTGAAACAATGCCAGTCGCTACGTTCCACATTTGTTCTTGACAGCCTTTGGGGGTGATGATCCCCTTGCAACAAGTAAGTTGTGGAGGATATGATTCATGGCCGTTTTGGCTTTTGCCGGAAACACCTATCCAACTACATACTTATCGGGTGCCGTATCTTGGCACGGATTAGTGTGCGGTCATGAGGGATCAATGCCAAGGGTAGATGACTCGCTTCAACGCGGCATAGCGTTCATGTACCCCACGCGGCAGGAGGCGGAAAGGCGAGTTCGGCTTGGCGGTTCAGCGTTCGTTGTTGGCGTGACCATACCTGGGTCAGAGCACGTTAGAGGCGGTGCCTGTGTCCCGTATCTAATTTCAAACCGTCATGTCGTATTTAGCGGAGGAGCTTCCGTCGCCAGCATCAACCGGCGCGACGGCGGGAGACCTGCCATTTTTGAATACGAACCAACAGATTGGACCGTGCATCCAGATGGGGATGATGTTGCGGCCATTTGTTTATTTGGTGATCTTGATTCCGCTGTTCACGAGATCAGCTTCATTTACGATTGGGCACTACTTGACCAAAAAGCCATTCAGCACTTTGAAGTTGGAATGGGTGACGAGGTATTTATGATCGGCCGATTTTTGAACCATCAGGGCCGGACGATAAACAGACCCGCCATACGATTTGGCAGTCTCAGCATGATGCCTGAGCCAATCTGGAATGCTGCGATCAATAAAGATCAATTGAGTTACGCGGTAGAGATGCGGTCTCGGACGGGATTTTCTGGGTCTCCGGTTGCCCTATATAGAACGCCAGCGACAATTCTTACGGATATGCCTGAAGGTAAGCAGAGCTTGTGGGGTCTCTTAGGTGTAAACTGGGGTTATATCTATGATGCTGAAGATGAAAATGGCCACCGCGAAAATACTTGGCTGAACGGGGTCGTCCCTGCATGGAAGATATTGGAAACGCTGGAGGTTCCAAAGTTGAAAGACCGGCAAAAAGAGTTGGAAGACAATTTTCACAAGCAGTTCGCCAAGTCTGGCGCAGCGGAGCCATCTTTTGCTGGGCCAACGCCCAGTCCCGACAACCCTACTGACCACAAAGAGCGCTTCAATCGCCTGCTAGGCGCGGCAGTGAAACGGCCAAAATCATCCGGTCAAACATAGCCGCTGGGTGCTTGCGCATGTTGTAGCGGTACGAAAACTCAGAGATGTATTTCCATGCGTGCCGTTCCGAAATGTGAACGTGCGTGCCTTTGATGCTGTTCTTCAGGCGGCTCCAATAGCCTTCGACCGAATTCGTGTGTGTGTCGCCGCGAACATACTCTTTGGCCGAGTGGGTGACCGTTCCGTGCTCGTATCCAGCCTTGCTGATGTGCCGGTAGGACATATGCTCGTCAGTCGAAAGCCGCGAACCTTTCTCGACGTTTGTTTTGATCGCAGTTTCGAAAACGTCCGCAGTGGTGTTCGGAATGAC
>JANOKW010000180.1:0-8050 GCA_031419475.1 Hyphomicrobium sp.
GCGTGCAGCATCTGCAGCGGCACGAGTACGCCAAGGGGAGGATCAAAGGCCATAATCAACCAGCGCAGCACCGAACTCGCGGCACCAAGAGCAAGCAGCTTCACAGCACCAAAGCGGGCGATAAGCTTTCCCGAGAAGGCAAACATCAAGACCTCGGCAAAAACTGCAATCGCCCATAGGACACCGCACAACCCGGCACTCATCCCTTGCTTCTGCCAGATCAAAGTTCCAAACGTCAGCAGCGTTGCGTGCGCAGCTTGGATAAGACCAGCCGCAAACAGAAAGGCAACGAAAGGTTTAGAGCTGAGCAGCAGCCGTGGCTCTGTGACATGCCAGAGGGGGCTCGGCGACGGCGCCGCAGAATCTGGCTTCGTTGAGATGCGCGGCAAGTAGTGTGCAGCAAGCACGGTCAGGGCGCAGCCCAATGCCACCAGCCAAATGCCAGCGCCCGCTCCATAGCGGTCGATCGCTAGGCCCCCGGCGAAGCTTGCCGCGACGAACGTCAACGAACCCCACAGTCGCATGCGCCCGTAATCGAGCCCCGCATCGCGCACGCCCTTGACGGCGACCGTCTCGGTTAGCGGCATGATGGTCGAGTTGCAGATAATGAGCGGGACGATGAGCAATAGTATCGGCCAGAACGACGCGGCTTGGCTGAGCAGCAGAACGAGTACCAAGCTCATCCACGCAAGCACGATCAAAGCCGTTCGATGCGATCCCGCGCGGTCGGCCGCGAGCGCAACGGCGGGCGTCACGAACAGACGCAGGAAAAACGGCGCCGCCATAACCGTGCTGATTTCGGCGGCCGAGAGGCCGCGCCAATCGAGCCATACGGGCGTGAACGGAACGTGCATGCCGTAAATGACAAAGATGGCACCATAAAACAGCGCAACCTTGAACCCGAATGTCCGTGCCGCAGCGCTTCCCTTCGTCATCGGTGTCCTCTAGTCAACTCTCTCGAAGCTTATAGATACCGCGAAGACTCACAGAGGCATCTTCGTAACGATTAGACGGCGAATACACTTGTCACCTTGGAGCGCGAATCGCGTATGAATTTGAAATTCTGTGGATAATAGGCGGCTATGAACCGGCTCTCGCACGCGCAAACTCCTGAAACCGACGATGAGTACCGCGCCATTGAGGCGGCGTTACTTGAGAGTGCGCGCGGCCGCTGGTTTCTGGCTGAACATGGCCGCCGGGCGCGGCGACTGGATAGCGCGCTCCTTGAAGATGCCATAGGCCGGCTGCAAACGTCGTTACGCCAGCCGCCGGCACTTCTTGGGCAATTGCAGGGCGAACTCGCGGACCTCAAGTCGCACCTCGATACGGTCCGCGAAAATCTTTTGGCAAAACCAACTTCGCGCGCGGCCGATCAAACCGGCGGGCAGGGCGCGACGCAGTCCATTCTGAAAGCTGCCGAGAGCCTGCACGAAATTGCCTGGTCGCTTCAGGCCAACCCCTTCGATCCCAAAGGATGCGAAGAAATCGCCCGCAATGCGGCTCATCTTTACACTTTGAGCCAAGGACAGGCCGCGCATTCCGAACGAACGCTTGTTCTGGCTGCGGCCATCGCAGAAGCGCTGCGCCGGGTCGATGCTTTACTTGAAACCGTCGAGCATGAGCGCATGGTCGATGCCGGCGCGATGACGCGCTGATCTCACTGGAAGATCGCGACACTGTGTTTGCAAAACAAAAAAGCCGGGCATCGAGCCCGGCTTTTTTTGGTTTGAGATTTCGGCTTGCGTCACCAGCGTGTGCGCATGCCAACCGAGATGATGTTGGCGCTGTTTTCAACGTCGGCATCGAGTACGTTCGCCGCAAATCCTAACTGGCCGCGCGTCAGGTGCGCGTCTTCAAAGAAGACGTGGGCATAACTGAAATCCAGGGTCGTCGCTTCGGAATAGCGATAGCTCGCGCCAAGACCGACCCAGATGCGATCGCTGTCGGGCAACTGGACCAGACGCTGGCCCGGTTCGCGGATAGGGGATTTTTCATAACCAACGCCGCCGCGCAACGTTAGACCCGGCATATAGTCGTATTCGAGGCCGCCAGAGACGAACCAGCCGTCGTCCCAGTTCGCGTCTATAACGGCGCCAGGCAAGCCATTGATCGGAACAGTATCGACCCGGCTCCAGTTGCTCCATTCGACCGTTCCCATGATCCGCATCGCGTTCGAAACGGCTTGGCTGATACTGAACGTGACCATTTCAGGTGTTTCAAGTGTCGCTGAAACTGGCAAATTCAACCCAGTCGGGCTGCTAAAGCGGCCTTCTAAATCGTGCTCGATCGACGAGCGGAAGCCGAGGCCAACACTCGTGCCCTCGGCCGGCTTCAGCAGAATGCCAGCTGTAAAGCCCACGCCGATTGTATCGTCGACTTTAATAGAACTACTGGGAGACGGAACGAATGGGCTTGCCGCAGACCAAAGTTTTAGTTTCGCGTATTCCAGCTGCAGACCTGCTGCCACATGAACACCGGGCGCTACTTCGTAAGCAAGTGTGGGCGCGGCATTGATGGTGAGCATCTCGGCTTCGCGGCTATGAACGCGCCCGGTCCAATTCTCGTTGTCGGGCTCGGTCGCCAAGCCGAATGGCGCGTTAATCGACAGGCCAAACACCATCTTGTCACTCAAGCGATAGGCGGCATAGCTCGCGGAGAGCAGACCGATCTTATCGATCGTGGTGGACGTGGCGCCAATTGGCCCAAACGACGTGGTTGCATTCGACAATTCCGTGTCGGCAAAGATCGCCGAATAGGCGCTCTGCGTGGTCAACCCATTTTCAGCAGTGCCGAAAGCGGCTGGGTTCCAGAAAGCGGAACTCAAATCGCCACCCGCTGCAGCGCCCGCAAAGGCCGCGCCCATCAGTGATGCCGACTGTTCGCGCACCGCGAACCCGCCAGCAAACGCAGATGTTGCTGTTACAGCGACTGCGGCGAACGCCGTCGCTGTACAAAGCGTTTTACCAGTTACAGTGCCGAATGATCTTGCCATCTCTGCCCCCGGACCACACCGCGCGGTCCCCCCTCGTCTTGTGTATTTTCCGATTCTAAAGTGTAACGAACTTTGCGCGGACGACTCAACTTGGGAATGCGCGAAACGGCTCGTTTGGCACAGAAACTTCAACCTTGTGCCCGCTCAGCAACGCCGCCTGAATTGGACAACGCACGTGCTGGAAATAAAAAACCGGCCCGTCTCTGCGACGGACCGGTTTTTTGCCAAGCTCAACTCTACGTCCCCTCAAAACGAGCTTGACACTCCCCCCGGAGCACGTTGTGGCAATGGGCGCCACTGATCGAGGCGATAAGTGCCAAATCGCATGACCGCTGACAAGCCTTGCGCACTATTTAAAGGCACAAAATATAGTGTTGGTGCAGCATCGCAACATGTCATCGACATCGGACCCGCATGTTTCGGGTTTTCTTATTTTATTCCGCAGTGCGGTAGGATTTCGAACAGGTGATCAACAGGTCCCGTTCCGCCGCCAACCTGCAAATTCGCGCCGACCTTTAGCGCTCCCCAAACGAATTCTTTGGCGCGGCGTACTGCGTCTTCGAGCGGAATACCAAGTGCCAGCCCGGCCGTGACCGCGGCCGCGAGGGTGCAGCCCGTGCCGTGTGTATTTCGCGTTGCGATGCGTGGCTTGGAAAGCCTCAGACTGCCCGCGCGGGTTACAAAATAATCGACCGACTCCGCGCCTTCGCCATGGCCGCCTTTCAAAAGTACTGCCCCGCATCCGAAATCGAGAAGTTCTTGAGCTTGGCGTTCGCCATCCCCGTCCGTCGCCGCGATGGGCTGATTGAGCAATTTCGCGGCTTCAGGAAGGTTGGGCGTGATGAGTGTTGCGAGCGGCAGCATGAGAGAACGCACGGCTGCAATCGCATCGGGCGCGAGCAAGACGTCGCCACTTGTTGCCACCATGACGGGATCGACCACGACCCGTTTCAACTTGGCCCCAGCAATGAGCCGCGCAACCGTGCGCACCGTTTCCTCGTCGCCGAGCATCCCGGTCTTGGTCGCACCGATATTGAGATCGCTGGTCACAGCATCGAACTGCGCAGCTATGAACTCTGCAGGAACTTGATGTACGCCGGTAACGCCTCGCGTGTTCTGCGCTGTCAACGCCGTGATGACGCTCGCACCGTAAGCGCCGAACACTGTGAAGGTCTTGAGATCGGCTTGAATGCCAGCGCCTCCCGATGGGTCGGAACCGGCAATCGTCAGCGCGATGGGGCGTGATGGCGTCATAGGCAAACCTTAGCCTTAGTGCGCGGCCGCAGCGAAATAAATGTAAGGATCGGCAGCGCACTCAATCACTCAATCAATCAATCAATCAATCAATCAAAGCCAATCAAAACAAGCCGTGTTTGCCCGGCGCGCGCCTCAGCGCGTCAATGCAACGACACCGGGCAGTTCAACACCTTCAAGCCACTCAAGAAACGCGCCGCCCGCCGTGGAGACGTAGGTGAAATCTCCAGCCGCGCCCGCTGCATTCAAGGCTGCAACCGTATCGCCGCCGCCAGCAACGGAAACGAGTTTCCCGGCCTTGGTCAAGCTTGCGACCTGACGGGCGAGCTGGAACGTGCCCTGCGCGAAGATAGCGATTTCGAACGCGCCCATTGGACCGTTCCAGACCACGGTTTTGCAGCCCTCGAGAATCTTGGCGACGTTGGCGACGCTTTCAGGGCCCACATCAAGGATCATCTTGTCGATCGGGACTTTGTGAATGTTGACGATCTTGGTTTCAACATCCTCAGCGAATTCATCCGCGACAACCGCATCGAGCGGGAGGACGAGTTCACAGCCCTTCTGTTTGGCTTCCGCCATGATCTCGCGCGCGAGTGAATGAAATTCGGGTTCAGCGAATGACTGCCCAACCATCTTGCCCATCGACTGCAGGAACGTATTCGCCATACCGCCGCCGATGATAAGCTTGTCAACCTTAGCGACCAAGTTTGTCAGAACGGGGATTTTGGTTGAGACCTTCATGCCGCCGACAATGGCAGCCGTCGGCCTTTGCGGCTTTTCAAGCGCCGCGCGCAGTGCGTTGATCTCTTCCATCAACAATGGCCCAGCATAAGATGGCAGGTGATGCGTCAGGCCTTCGGTTGACGCATGCGCGCGGTGGGCACATGAAAATGCGTCGCCAACGAAGATGTCGCCAAGTTTGGCAAGTTCGGCTGCAAACCCGGGATCGTTCTTCTCTTCGCCCATATGGAAGCGCAGGTTTTCCAGGACTGCGATGTCGCCGTCCTTCAACGCCCCGACTGTAGATGCGGCTACAGGTCCTATGCAATCGGCGCCAAACGCGATCCGTTTGCCGATCAACTGACCGAGCGTTTCCGCTACAGGCTGCAATGTGAACTCTGGCTCAGGTCCGCCCTTCGGCCGGCCGAAATGAGAAATGACGATAACTTTTGCGCCCCGGCTTGCCAGATCTTTCAGGCCCGGAACCAAACGCTCAAGCCGCGTCGCATCCGTTACTTTGCCGTTTTTTACTGGCACATTGAGATCCGCGCGCACGAGCACGCGCTTACCTTTGACGTCGATGCCCTGCGTGGTCTTGAGTTTGTCGAGGTTCATGGACGGTCCACTTCGCATGCGGGAGAGGATACGATTTCAGGTTCTGAACGGCTTCAGGATCGAAACAGTTTCAGGCGTTGTTGTCCTTGATAACGCGCTGACTAGCGGCAACAACCGCCTCCACCGTCAAACCGAAATGCTGGAACAGCTTGCCGGCAGGGGCCGACGCGCCGAAATCAGATAAGCCAACGAAGGCGTCTTTCTTGCGCAACCACTGGTGCCAGCACTGCGCAACGCCCGCCTCCACTGCAACACGCGGAGCTTCTCCCAGAACCGTCATCTGGTAGGCTTCATCCTGCGCCGCGAAGTATTCGAACGACGGCATGGATACGACCGCGACCTTCAACCCATCTTTTGTCAGCGCATCTGCAGCTGCAACGGCAAGGCCCACTTCCGAGCCCGTCGAGATCAGCGTCACATCGCGCATCTGGCCCGGGTCCTGCAGTACATAGGCGCCTTTCCCTGACAAATTCTCTTTTCCCGGCGCGGTGCGCAGGTTCGGCACGGCCTGCCGCGAGAGTGCTAAGATCGACGGGGTATCGGCATCCTGCAACGCCAATTCCCAGCATTCCACTGTCTCAACACCGTCGCACGGGCGAAACACGTTGACGTTTGGCATAGCGCGCAACGAGGCGATGTGCTCGACCGGCTGGTGTGTTGGTCCATCTTCGCCAAGGCCGATCGAATCGTGCGTCATGACATAGATGACGCGCTGCTTCATGAGCGCCGACAGACGGATCGAGGGGCGGCAATAGTCCGTAAATACGAGGAATGTTGCGCCATAGGGGATGAACGATCCGCTGAGCGCGATGCCGTTCATGGCGGCGGCCATCCCGTGCTCGCGAACCCCGTAATGCAGATAGTTGGCGGCAAAATCATCGGGCGTAATGGACGTGTGATGCTTAGTGCGCGTGCCGTTGGAGGGCGTCAGATCCGCAGAGCCGCCAAGCAATTCCGGCAGCGCTGGTATAATCCGTTCGAGTGTCATCTGCGACCACACGCGCGTCGCACGCTCCGTCGTATCGGCGGCGAATGCGGCCTTGGCTTCGGCAAGCGCGTCCTTTGCGGCTGCCGCCGCGTCGCGGCCGCTGATGAGTGCCTTTGCGGACGCTTCGGCCTTGGCAAGCCGCTTCTTCCATTCAACATTTCCTTTGGCACCACGACTGCCCGCCGCGCGCCAAGCGTTGAGAATATGTTCCGGCACTTCGAAGGCCGGATAAGGCCAGCCGAGCTTTTCGCGTGCCCCCTTGATTTCTTCGGCACCAAGCGGCTCGCCGTGTGTCGACGACGTGCCTTGCTTTTTGGGAGCCCCGTACCCGATGATTGTCTTGCAGGCGATGAGCCACGGCTTCGATGAATCTGCTTTGGCCTTTTTAAGCGCTGCTGAAATCGCCTTCGTGTCGTGGCCGTCAACGCGGATCGTGTTCCAGCCCGAGGCTTCGAAGCGCTTCATCTGGTCGTCGGAAACAGACAGGCTGGTCGCGCCATCAATGGAAATAGAATTGTCGTCCCAAAACACGATGAGCTTGCCGAGCTTTAAGTGTCCTGCAAGCGAGATCGCTTCATGGCTGATACCTTCCATCAGGCAGCCGTCGCCAGCGATGGCGTAGATATTGTAATCAATGAGATCGTGCCCAACGCGCGCGGCCAACAAGCGCTCCGAAATGGCCATGCCTACGGCATTCGCCAGACCCTGCCCCAACGGGCCCGTCGTTGTTTCTATTCCCGCCGCATGACCGTATTCCGGATGACCGGCCGTCTTCGCGCCAAGTTGGCGGAAGTTACGCAGCTCATCCATCGTCATGCCCGGATAGCCGGTGAGATGGAGCAGCGAATAAAGCAGCATGGAGCCGTGACCAGCCGACAAGACGAAACGATCGCGATTGGGCCACGCCGGATCGCTCGCGTCGAAATTCAAGGCTTCCGTGAAGAGAACCGTCGCCACGTCCGCCATGCCCATGGGCATGCCCGGATGGCCTGAGTTGGCCTGTTGAACCCCATCCATGGAGAGGGCCCTGATGGCATTGGCCATATCCTTGAGGTTCGCCGCCGTCGCGGGTGGCGTCTTCGTTTCCGACTTACTCATTATGTGAAAAACCCGGTGTTCTAGGGTGCACACACGTCCACCCAACGGTCAAAGTCCCGCGACATTTAGCGGGCGTTTCTCCCCCCGTCTACCACCACAAAGGCCGCTTTAAGTAGGAAAGCGGCGTCGCGGCCGCTGGGACGCCGCACTCCAGACTAACGACGAACGTTTAGTGCGTCAAAAGCACCTTATCGATCACCTGGATGTCCCCGTTTGAGGCCTGCACGTCCGCTCGAACGATAGCTAGTGTTCTGACTCATTCATTCGCATCCCCCGCCGAGTGAAGCCAGCGCTTTCCTGGCGCGGCGGTGCTTGCCGATGAGTGTGCTGGATTTGGCGGTCCATTGGAATGGCTTTGGGTTGGCGTTACGATGCTCGACCCA
>JANOKW010000181.1:0-4614 GCA_031419475.1 Hyphomicrobium sp.
TGGGTCGAGCATCGTAACGCCAACCCAAAGCCATTCCAATGGACCGCCAAATCCAGCACACTCATCGGCAAGCACCGCCGCGCCAGGAAAGCGCTGGCTTCACTCGGCGGGGGATGCGAATGAATGAGTCAGAACACTAGCGTCTCATCCACGTCTTGCGCCCAACAGACCATGCGCCCAACTGAATGGTGTGCCGCCGTGAACAGCCTTCCCAGTTACATCAATGGCCGCTACCAACCCTCCGCCCTGGCACCCGTGCTGGACAACATCAACCCGGCAACTGGGGAACTGATTTCCCAGGTCGAGGTCGCGCTGGAACCCGAAGTCGAAGCCGCAATCCGCTCGGCAGAAAGTGGGTTTAAGCGCTGGGCGGCCATGTCCGGTACGGAACGCGGCAGGGTCCTCAATAAAGCCGCACAGCTCCTTCGCTCACGCAATCGCGAGCTGGCGGAGCTCGAAGTCCGTGACAACGGCAAGCCGATCCAGGAAGCTCTTGTGGTGGATGTGGCAAGTGGCGCCGACTGCATCGAATATTTCGCAGGCGTCGCCGGGACGCTGCGAGGCGAGCAAATAGCGCTCAACAATGCTTTTGTTTACACGCGCCGCGAGCCCCTCGGCGTTTGCGTGGGCATCGGTTCTTGGAACTACCCCATTCAAATTGCCTGCTGGAAATCAGCGCCGGCACTTGCGTGCGGCAATGCCATGATCTTCAAAACCTCCGAGTTGACGCCGACGACGCCGGCAAAGCTCGCCGAGATTTACACCGAGGCCGGACTTCCGGACGGCGTCTTCAACGTGCTGCACGGAGACGCGCGCACGGGCTCGCTTCTCGCAACCGATCCGCGCGTTGCCAAAGTTTCGCTGACCGGGTCCATCGCCACAGGCAAGAAAATCCTGGCGGCGGCGGCGGCGTCCGTGAAGCGCGTGACGATGGAGCTTTCCGGCAAGTCGGCGCTGCTTGTGTTTCCTGATGCCGACCTGCATCAAGCCGTCTCGGCGGCGATGCTGGGAAATTTCTACACGCAGGGCGAGATCTGCACGAACTGTACGCGGGTCTATGTGCACGCCGATATTCACGATCAATTTCTCGAACTGCTTGTGACGCGCACGAAGAAGCTGCGGGTCGGCGATCCGATGGCACCGGAGACGCAGATAGGGTCGCTGATTTCGCGGGCTCATATGGAGCGCGTGCTGGGTTACATTGCGACGGGCAAGTCGGAGGGTGCGCACTTGGTCTATGGTGGATCGCGTGTCAAAACGGTTCCCCTGGACCGGGGCAATTTCGTCGAGCCAACGATTTTTTCCGGATGCACGGACGATATGACAATCGTGCGCGAAGAAATCTTCGGGCCGGTCATGTCGGTTCTGAAATTCAAAGACGAAGACGAAGCAATTACCCGGGCCAATGCCACGCAGTATGGCCTCGCGGCCGGCGTGTTCACCCGCGATCTCGCGCGCGCGCATCGCGTTGCGAGCCGATTGGAAGCCGGGATTTGCTGGATCAACAACTACAATATAACGCCGATTGAGATGCCTTTCGGCGGCATCAAGGAATCCGGTCTTGGGCACGAGAACGGCCAGGCGGCAATCGATCATTATACCCAGATCAAGAGTGTCTACGTGGAACTCGGCGACGTCCAGTGTCCTTACGACTAATTTGGTTCAGGCCCGAACGTTACGAACACAGGTTTGCGGAATGAGGTCCTGATCCCATGGCTGCCCGCGAGGAATTTGATTACATCGTCGTTGGAGCGGGTTCCGCAGGCTGCGTGTTGGCCAACCGGCTGACTGAGGATGAAGACGTGCGCGTGCTGGTGCTCGAAGCTGGCCCGCAGGACCACAGTCTCTTTATTCAAATGCCGTCTGCGTTTGCTTATTCGCTGGCTGGAACCAAGTACAATTGGCATTTCGAATCCGACCCTGAGCCGTTCATGAATGGGCGGCGCATGCATTGTCCGCGCGGGCATGTCATTGGCGGCTCATCGTCAATCAACGGGATGGTCTATATCCGCGGGCACGCGTTCGACTATGACGGCTGGGCAAGGCGTCCAGGCCTCGAGAATTGGTCGTATTCCTATTGCTTGCCGTATTTCAAGAAGTCCGAGACGCGCCTAAAAGGCGGCGATGATTATCGCGGCTCCTCCGGCCCGTTGTTCGTCACCACAGCGGAGTGCCGCAATCCGCTCTACCAAGCCTTCATTGAGGCGGGCCGCCAAGCTGGATATCCCGTGACCAGAGACATGAACGGCCACCAGCAAGAAGGTCTGGGGCCGATGGACAGGACGACTTACAAGGGCCGCCGCTGGAGTACGGCGCGCGCATACCTGCGACCCGCACAAAAGCGCGGGCAGAATCTTGATGTTAGATCACGCAGTCTTGCGACACGCATTCTTTTCGAGAAGCAAAAAGCCGTTGGGGTCGAGTACGCGCGAAACGGGCAAATTGAAACCGCGCGCGCGACGCGGGAAGTCATTCTCAGCGCTGGTGCAATCAGTTCGCCGCAGACGCTAATGCTTTCGGGAATTGGCGACGCCGACCAGTTGAAAAAGGTCGGCATATCCGCCGTGCAGCACCTTCCGGGCGTGGGTGAGAACCTGCAGGATCACCTCGAAGCCTACATACAATATGAATGTAAGCAGCCGATCACGCTCTATGGGGCGGCCAACCCGCTCGCCAAACTCAAGATCGGCATCGAATGGATTTTGACGGGGCAGGGCCTTGGAGGCACCAATCATTTCGAAGCGGGCGGGTTCATTCGCAGCGAACCCGGCGTGGAACATCCAGATTTGCAGTATCATTTTCTCCCCATGGCGGCGAGTTATGATGGGGGGTCCGCTGTCAAGGGGCACGGCTATCAAGCGCATGTCGGACCTATGCGGCCGCTCAGCCGCGGCTTTGTGAAACTTGCGTCGGTCGATCCGCGCCGCCATCCGCGCATTCACTTCAACTACATGCAATCCGAGCAGGACCGCAAAGAAATGCGTGCCGGCATCCGCCTGACGCGCGAGATCATGACACAGAAAGCTTTCGATCCATTCCGTGGCCCTGAACTTGCTCCGGGTCTGAAGGTGAAGAGCGATAGCGAGATCGATGCTTTCATTCGCGCAAAGGCTGAAAGCGCCTATCATCCGGCGTGCAGTTGCCGCATGGGAACGGACGAGCTGGCGGTGTGCGACGGCCGCGGCCGCGTGCATGGTGTCGAAAACCTGCGGATCGTTGACGCGTCGATCATGCCGGACGTTATCAGCGGAAATCTCAATGTTCCCGTGATCATGATGGCTGAGAAAATCGCCGACGACATTCGGGGCAAGACGCCGCTGCCGCCCCAAGTGGTGCCGGTCTGGGTGCACCCGAATTACCGGACGCATCAGCGCTAGGGTGCGCCGGACTGTTGCGGTCAGGCTCCTCCTTAACTTTTTTCCTAATTGCGGCCTTGAACAACGTTTGCGTGCTGCGCAAGATGGTGCCGGGAGGCCAACAATGTCCGAAACCGGCGCACAAACACACGACGAACTTTTGCAGAATTTGCAGCTTTTGACTGAGCGCGCGGTCAAACGCTATGCACTGCCTGAAGGCGTCAACGTGCGTTTGATCAACGTCTCGGAGAACGCCACCTACCGGATTGACGACGCGGCGTCGGGTGCCAAGTGGGCCTTGCGCGTGCATCGGGAAGGCTATCATTCGCGGACGGGTATAGCGTCGGAGCTCGCGTGGGTGACCGCGTTGAAAGCCAGTGGCGCGGCCGTGACCCCAAATCCTATTCCTGGTCTCGATGGCGATGTTATTCAGACCGTTGCCATCGACGGCCTGGCCGACCCCCGCAACGTCGTGTTGTTTTCCTGGGAAGAGGGCAGAGAACCCGCCGAGAACGACGTTGCTGGATTTGAAATGCTGGGTGAGACGGCAGCCCGTATGCATGCGCATGTGCAAACATGGAAGCCGCCTCAATGGTTTGAACGGCACACGTGGGATTTCGAAACGGCTCTTGGCAGCACACCGCACTGGGGCCGCTGGCGCGACGGCATGGGAATGACGCGCGAGATTGAGCGCGTTTTCGTTGAAACCGTCAGCCTCATCGGCAAGCGGCTAGAGAAATTCGGCAAAGGCGGCGAACGTTTTGGCCTCGTTCATGGCGATATGCGGTTGGCCAATCTGCTGATGGACCGTGGCGCCGTGAAAGTGATCGATTTCGATGACTGCGGCTTTTCCTGGTACCTTTATGACTGCGCGACGACGGTCTCGTTCTTCGAGCATAGACATGAGGTGCCTGAACTCTTGGCTGCCTGGGTGCGCGGTTACCGGCGCGTTGGCACTTTGAGCGCCGCTGATGAAGCCGAGATCCAAACTTTCGTGATGTTGCGGCGCTTGCTTCTCGTCGCCTGGATCGGTTCGCATTCGGAAACCAGTCTTGCCCAGTCCATGGGCGTCGACTACACGCGCGGCACCGTCGCGCTGTGCGAGCGGTATTTGACCCGATTAGACTAGGTCATAGACTCATTAAATCGCATCCAAATTCGAATTGCAGCAAGTTTGACTGATGCCAGAAAGTTGGCGTCGTGCTTGTCGAAGCGTGTCGCAACGGCACGATAATGCTTGATGCGATTGAAGAACCGC
>JANOKW010000182.1:0-10815 GCA_031419475.1 Hyphomicrobium sp.
TCGTTGGCGCCGCCGTGTGCGGGGCCCCACAAGCAAGCAATACCGGCTGCAATGCACGCGAACGGATTGGCGCCTGACGATCCGGCAAGGCGCACGGTTGAGGTCGAAGCGTTCTGTTCGTGATCGGCGTGGAGTATGAAAATGCGGTCCAGCGCGCGCGATAGCACGGGATTGACGACGTAGGGTTCGCACGGAATGGCGAAGCACATCTGCAGGAAGTTCGAGGTGTAGTCGAGGTCGTTGCGCGGATAGATGAAGGGCTGGCCGGTCGAATACTTATACGCCATGGCGGCGATGGTCGGCATCTTGGCGATCATGCGGTGGCTCGCGATCTCGCGCTGCTGCAGATCGTTGATGTCGGTCGAGTCGTGATAGAAAGCCGAGAGCGCGCCGACGGTACCCACCATGACGGCCATTGGGTGTGCGTCGCGCCGGTAGCCGGTGAAAAAGCGCGTCATCTGCTCGTGCACCATGGTGTGGTTGGTGATGGTGCGGCGGAAATTAATGAACTCGCCGTTGGTCGGCAATTCCCCGTGCAGCAGCAGATAGCAGACGGCGAGGAAATTGGTGTTCTCGGCCAACTGATCGATTGGGTATCCGCGATACAAGAGTTCGCCTTTGTCGCCATCGATGAAGGTGATGCGGCTGGCGCAATTGGCCGTCGACGTGAAGCCCGGGTCGTACGTGAAATGTCCCGTCTCTTTGTAGAGGCTGGCCACGTCGATGACATCGGGTCCGATCGTTCCGGAGCGCACGCCAAGATCGACAGACTTACCGCCAACGCTCATTTTGGCGGTTTTTTCTGCAACGTCTTTCGCAGTTTTTGCGGCCTTGTCTCGAACATTCATGGCTCTGCTCCCGAAACCTCCCAAAAGCGGGTCAGGTCTCTATGTCGTTCAATGTCGCAGTGTTCGGCGCCGGTGTCGTCGTGCGCGGACACGGAAACCCTAGAAATCAATGCTTTCAGAGGGTCTAGTCTACATATTGCAGTGCGGCAATATCGCCCTTAGAGGGGGTGCTGCGCAACAGGTTTTTCAAGCGGCACAATCTGACCGCGCCGCCGTCAAGCGGGCGGATTTGTGAGCCGCGAGAGGGCTTCCTCCCGGCCCAAACGCGAATAACATCGAAAACAGGGGCCGAGACGGCCCGGCCTGTGAGGTGGGGCGTGGGATGGGTATGGTGTGATAGCGGAGAAATTCCGAAGGATCGGGTTCGTGCTTTTCGGAGTTTTGGCCCGTGGCCGCCATTTACTTGTGCCTGCCGGCCGCAATTGGAACTGCACATGTGGCGCGTTTTGGGGAGCCGGTCAGGTTTGTTGTTCGGTCATGTCTGCCGGAAGCCATGTCTGTCGGAAGTCATGTCTGTCGGAAGTCATGTGTGTTGGAAGGCTGTGCACCTTAACGTAAGCAGTGATGCGCAGCATCCGAGGACACGATGGCGAGCCGGACCTATGGAATCGCGCTGGTTACGATGTCGGCCATTCTATGGAGCACGGCGGGGCCGTTTGTCAGGATGGCCAATCTTGAGTCTTGGACTCTTATTGGCTGGCGTTCGCTGTTCGCTTGTCTAACGCTTCTCGCTGCCGCCGCTTACGAACACCGCAAAAATTTGGGCAAGGCTGTGACTGGAATGGGGGCATCTGGCGCCGTTGCGGTTGCCATCTCAGTCGTGTCGTCGATCAGTTACATCTTCGCACTGAACCTGACGACAGTTGCCAATGTCATGATCGTGTATGCTGTGTTGCCGTTCATCGCCGCACTCGTCAGTTATTTCTGGCTTGGCGAACGGGTGACGCTGCGCCTGCTCGGCGCGGGGCTTGCCGCTCTTGTTGGCATCGCCATCATGGCCGGTGCCGCGGCATCGCAAAAAGACATCCTGGGCGTCATCGCCGCCTTCGTCATGACGGCAACATTTGCCTCGCAGATCGTGCATACCAAGGTCCATCCCAATCTTGATTTAAACTTGGCTTTGGCGCTTGCGGCGGGCACGTGCGGTCTCATTGCATTGCCATTCATGGAGCCGGGTGTTCCCGCCCCCACCGCGCTGTTGGCCTGTGCACTTTACGGCGGATTTACATCGGGCATCGCCTACGTTTTGGCGTTGAAAGGCGGCCGCTACATCACGGCGGGCGAATCCGGATTTATCCAAATGCTGGATGTCGCATTAGGCCCCCTTCTCGTCTGGTACTTCTTTACCGAACAACCGGGCGGCACAGTGTTGATCGGGGGCGCCATCGTGCTCATCTCTGTCTGTTGGTATCTCTGGGTCGAGCATAGCCATCACAGAAATTTAAACGTGGCCGGCGCAACCGGTAATGTCCGCGCCGCCGTCAAGCGGCCTGATCTGTGAGCCGCGAGAGCGCCTCATCCCGGCCCAGAACGTGAAGAACATCGAAAACGGGGGGCGAGACGGCCCGTCCTGTCAGCGCTGCGCGCAAGGGCTGAGCAACTTTGCCGAGCTTCGCACCCGTCTCTTCGGCATAGGTTTTGACCAGGGCTTCGAGCGCAGCCGCGTCCCAACTAGGCGCAGCCTTGAGGCGGGGCAGGAGGGCCTGAAGCGTGGCCTTGGCCTCGGCATCGATGAGCTTCAAAGCCTTGTCGTCGAGTTTCAAGGGACGCTCGGCGGCGATGAACAAGGCGCCCGCGATCAGTTCGGCGAGTGTCTTGGCGCGGTCCTTGAGTGCGGGCAAAGCGGCCGCGAACTTGTCCCAGCCTTTGGCGGCGAAAATATTTGCGAGATCCGTTCCGGTCGCGATGTGAGGCATCTGCGACTTGATCTCGGCGGCAAGCGCGACGTCTGAACGCGGCGGAGCTTTGGGATCAAGTGGAAGCACTAGGAGGCTCGCAAAATCCAGATGCGGCAGCATGCTCTTGATGCGCGCAAGGAGTTCGTCGTTGCCCGTCTGGCGGATGTAGTGGCCGTTCAGATCATCGAGCTTCTTGAAGTCGAAGCGCGAGGCGCTCTTGTTGATGTCGTCAATATCGAACCACGAGATCAGCTGATCGGGTGAAATAATTTCGTCATCTCCGTGGCTCCAGCCGAGGCGCACGAGATAATTGCGCAACGCGATGGGCAGATAGCCCATGGAGCGGTAATCCTCGACGCCCTGGGCGCCGTGGCGTTTGGAGAGTTTCGCGCCGTCGGTTCCATGGATGAGGGGGACGTGCGCGAACTCTGGAACTTGCCAGCCCATGCCTTGATAAATTTGTGTTTGCCGCGCCGCGTTGGTCAAATGATCGACGCCGCGGATGACGTGCGTGATGCCCATGTCGTGATCGTCGACGACGACTGCGAGATTGTAGGTCGGGTTCCCATCCGAACGCAGGATAATGAGATCGTCGAGATCCTTGTTTGGAAACGTGACCTGGCCTTGGACGTGGTCAGCGACAAGAGTCTCGCCTTCGCGCGGTGCTTTAAGACGAACAGTTGGCTTGATGTCTTTGGGTGCATCTTGTGGCGCGCGATCGCGCCAGGGCGAGAGGAATATCTGGGGCCGGCCTTCGGCCTTAGCGGCGTCGCGCGCGGCGTCGATCTCGGCGGGCGAGGCGTAGCAGTGGTAAGCGGCGCCGCGTTTGAGAAGCTCGTTGGCGACCTCGCGATGGCGATCCGCGCGGGCGAACTGCGAGACGGCGTCACCCTCCCAGTCGAGTTCCAGCCATTTGAGACCGTCGAGGATGGCGGCGACAGCGGCTTCGTTATTGCGCTCGCGGTCCGTATCTTCGATGCGCAGGAGGAAACGGCCAGCCCGGCCCTTGACGTAGAGCCAGTTGAACAGCGCCGTGCGGGCGCCGCCGATGTGGAGATAACCGGTGGGGGAGGGGGCGAAGCGCACGACAGGCGCGCTCGGGGGCGCGCTTGTGGGCGTGTTTGGGGCCGCGCTCGGGGGCGCGCTTTTCTTGGTCTCAGTCATCGGACCTTTTTTTCTTCTCGGCGATGTAAGATTGATTGACCCCGTGTAGCATGGGGAGAGAGCCAAACGGAAGGGGCGGCTCCGAGGGTTGCGGCGGCATGACTTACGGCGTGACAGATCGCGGAACGGGACGCGAGTTCGGCGACGATTGGATCGGCACGGGCCCACCAGTCTCCGCGCCATCGCATTGGCAAGCGGCAGCAGAAGAAGAGCGGACGCGCTTTTTTCTGTGGGCGCCAGTTGCGCTGGGATTGGGCGTCGCCAGCTATTTTTCACTGTCATCGGAACCAGGATATGTCACTGGGGCAGCGCTTCTACTAGCCGCCCTGATCGTCAAGTCTGCGCTGCCGCGCGCAACGTTGACGGCCGCGATGGCCGCTGGCGCCGTTCTGGCCGCATTGGGGTTTATGGCTGCCAAAGCGCGCGTCGAATGGGTGCGCGCGCCTGTGCTCGAAAGAATCCTGGTCAACGTTGCCGTGACGGGTCGCGTTGAGCGGATCGAACCCAAAGCAACACGCGGCGAGCGGATCACTATCCTCGTTGAAACGCTCGGAGATCTGAAGGCGGCAGTGCGGCCGGAGCGTGTGCGCGTTCGCACGATGAAGTCTGCCGGCGCATTGAAACCCGGCGATCGCGTCAGTTTCAAAGCGACATTATCGCCGCCAGCCAAACCCGCACTTCCTGGAGGATTTGATTTTGCGCGCCTCGCGTGGTTCGAGCGCTTGGGTGGCGTCGGCTATACGTTTTCCCCGATTCTATCAGAGCCGCTGACGCAAGCGAGATCCCCGCGCGAGCAGTTTTTTCTTGGGGTCGAGTCCATCCGCCAATCTATTGGTGCTAGGGTGCGCGCTGGCCTACCGGGCGAAACGGGATCAATCGCCACTGCGCTCATCACGGGCGAGCGCGGCGGTATTTCGAAACAGACCAACGACGCGTTCAAGGACTCAGGGCTCCTGCACATCCTATCGATATCCGGACTGCATATGGTTGTGATGGCAGGCGCGGTCTTTTTCTCGGTGCGCTTTATGTTGGCGTTGAGCCCGGCACTGGCGCTTCGCTTCGACATCCGCAAGTGGGCGGCCATGGCCGGCATTTTGGGCGCCATCGCCTATCTGGCAATTTCGGGCGGCGCATTTGCAACCGTGCGCAGCGCCATCACAATTGTTATTATGTTTGGCGCCATTTTGATTGGCCGGCCCGCGATTGCGCTGCGCAATGTGGCGATTGCCGCATTCGTCATTCTCCTCGTTTTTCCCGAGAGCCTGTTTGACGCTGGATTTCAGATGTCGTTTGCAGCCGTTACGGGGCTGGTGGCAACCTACGAAGCCGTGCGGCAGCGCTTTCGCCGGCGCGGCGAGCGCCATCCGGTCCTGCAAATTGGCATGTTCTTTGGCGGGATTGTCTTGTCGACGCTGGTTGCGAGTGCGGCCGTCGCGCCGTTTGCCGCTTATCATTTCCATCAGAGCCAGCAGTATGCCGTGCTCGCGAACCTCATTGCTATTCCAGTGTGCAATTTTCTCGTGATGCCGGCAGCGCTTGCGGCCCTCGTGTTGATGCCGTTTGGGCTCGAACAGCTGGCACTTTGGCCGATGGGCTTGGGGATCGACGCCATGGCGTGGTGCGCGGCGAAGGTGGCGGCTTTACCCGGCGCAACGGGGCATATCCCAGCGATCCCACCTCTGGCATTTGTGCTGTTTGCGTTTGGCAGGCTGTGGCTGGCGCTGTGGCAGGGGCGCCAACGCCTGCTCGGCGTTGCGGTTGCACTTGCCGGGTTAGCACTTGCGCCAACGCTTCCCCGTCCCGATGCACTGGTTGCACGCGGTGGCGAGCTCGTGGCGGTGCGTTCAGCCGATGGCCATCTATCGGCGCTGCCCGCGCGGCAATCCAAGTTCGAGCTTGAACGATGGCTTGAACACGACGGCGATGCGCGTGCAGCAACAGAGGTCGCCAAGGCGCGCGGCTTTACGTGTGACAGTGTTGGGTGTGTTGCGCGCGTCAAGGGCGTGGTGATTTCGGTTGCACGTCATCCAGCGGCAATTGCCGACGATTGCGGAAAAGCGCGCGTGCTGGTGCTGGATGTGCCGCGGCCGAAGGGCTGCGAGGGTGCGGGCACGGTTATTGATTTTTTCGACATCTGGCGCAACGGCACGCACGCGCTTTACATCGAAGCGGGCGCGGAGGGCGCGGGACCACAGATCCGCGTCGAAACCGTCGCGGCGTTGCGCGGCGACCGCCCGTGGTCGCGCATGCCGGAGAGAAAACACGAACGAAAATTAGAGCGGCGCTTACCAGTGCCGCGCGTGGTTGCGCGCAGCGAGCACGTCGAGTTGAACGCACAGTTGCCAGGATATGCGACGCGGCCCGAATGGCTCGTCCCGCTACCGCCACGCCCCGAAGTAGAAGAGGGGGTTGATGGTGAAGAGGAGGAAGAGGGGCAGTAGATAGTGGGGCAGTAGGCAGTGGGCAATTGGCAGTAGGTAAGTGTGCGCTATATAAATTGCGCTTATCTCTGCGACCCATCGAGTGATCTGATCAGTGCTCGCAATAATTTGCCGGCTATCTCAGCCCTCTTCAACAGCGGTGCAACCAAATCATTGCCAACGAATTTCACGCGTTCGCCCAATATCAAGTGTGTTTCCAACTCCTTGAGCGACCCCTGGGCAATTCGCAGATGGTGGATATATGAGCCCAGGTTCTCACGCCCGTATCCTTCAGCGATATTGGCCGCGACCGACCCCGCTGATCGGCGAATCTGTGAGGATAGCCCGTGCATTTCTTCCCGAGGCAATTTCAGAGTCAATCGATAGCAGCACTCAGCAAGAGTCATCGCTTCCTGCCATACAACCAAGTCGCGATACGATTGTATTGGTGTATGAAGCATGGAGCACCCGACTGCCTACTGCCTACTGCCTACTGCCTACTGCCTACTGCCTACTGCCTACTGCCTACTGCCTACTGCCAATCCTCAATACCGCCGCAACAAACCGACCAGCCGACCTTGAATATCGACTTGATCAGGTCCGAAGATGCGGGTTTTGAATTCTGGGTTCGCGGCTTCCAACGCGATTGTCGATCCCTTTTTGCGCAAGCGCTTCAACGTCGCTTCTTCTTTCTCGACCAGCGCGACGACGATGTCGCCGTTCTCGGCGGAATCGCAGCGGCGGATGATGACGGTATCGCCGTCGTGAATGCCCGCTTCAATCATGCTGTCGCCTTTGACTTCCAACGCGAAGTGTTCGCCGTTGGTCAGCAAGTCCGGCGGGCAGGCGATGTCATGCGTGTGGTTTTGAATGGCACTGATCGGCGTGCCAGCAGCAATGCGGCCCATGACCGGCACGGAGACCGTGCGCGCGTCGATGATGTGCGAAGGCGGGGCTGAGATGCTGTTTCTTGGCGGCCCCGAGCCCTCGATGACACTGGGTTGGAAGCCGCCGCGCTTTTGCGCCATCGCGGGTGCGTTCTCAGGCAACTTGATGACTTCGATGGCGCGAGCGCGGTGCGGCAGGCGGCGGATAAAGCCGCGCTCAACGAGAGCCGTGATCAAGCGATGAATGCCGGACTTCGACTTCAAGTCGAGCGCGTCCTTCATCTCGTCGAAAGACGGCGGCACGCCGCGCTCCTGCATCCGTTCGTGGATGAAGAGGAGCAGTTCTTTCTGTTTCTCGGTCAGCATGCGGTGTTCCTGTTGGGGCGCGGGCGCGTCGTGAAAAGACCCGTGCGACGGCATCAACTCCGGCTAAAGCCCCGATATCGGAGCAACGAACCAGTACAAATCGTAAATGTACTCTACACGTTCTCAAATCGTTCCGCAAGGGGGGTGAGAAAAAGGCAATGGGCATTGGGCAATTGGCAATAGGCCATGGGAAGTCACAAGTGAGCCATGCCGCGCGGGTGGCGCGCATTAGTGGGGCCAACCCGACGCCAAAGATTTGAAATGCCGGGGTTTGCCCATTTTCGCTGCGCTTGTCAGCACGAGTGGACTTACCCGCGACCTACGGATTGGCTTGAATGCACCGTGACCGCGTAGGGCCATGACGCCTAAAGCCGTGACACTCGCGAAATCGATTGCGGAGTCGCATCGCCATTGATGAGCTCCGCAGATGCGAAGCGGGTGCGGGCCGAACGGCGCGTGCGGGGGCGGCGAAGCGAATGTGTCTGTACAGAGGGAAAGCAGCGCGCAATAGTTAACGCGGGCTGAGGATGCGGCGCCGGTTGGCGAGAGCCGGTACTTCGAACGTCAATCCCGGCGCGATTTGGCAAGCGCGCCGTGTGCGGAGTTTTTGTGGCGTTGAGTGGGGAGTGGGCGGGATGGAGTGCGGATCAAGTGATCTTTTATGCCAGTTTATGACACTGGTTGCTGACAATGAATTACCTGCGGGTGCAATCGTTGCGATTGTGGCTCATCTGGGAGAGAAGGCTGCCGGCATTTGGGGACAAGTTGCCGCGTTCTTCAAAGAGTATGGGCAAACCGCAGTTGGTCTCGCGGGTTTCGTTTTTGGTCTTGCTCGCTGGTGGCGCTATCGCGAAGCGATACTGCACAAGCGGCTTGCAAAGTATCTTGCCGACAACGACGAGCGGCTGCTCGGCGGGCAACGCTATGTCCTCGAAGCGCTGCGCCGCCCGAGTCCTGGCCAGCTATTCAAGGATCCATTGTTCGTTGGTCCCGAACTTCGCGCGGTACTCCGCGAACGCAATTGGGATCGTAGCCCGATTGCATATTCAGTCGAGAGAAGCGCTGATTTACAACTTGAGAAAGCGGGCGAACGGGTCAGAAAGCAGCTCGAAATCGCAAAGAGATCGCGTTCGAGTTTGAATGAAGAATTGGCGACGACTTACATTTTGCGCGGCGCTATCGCAGCGTCTCAAGCGCGACGATCGCCGCAGCAGTCATTGGAGCAAAACAATCTTGCGCTGTTGTGGTTCAAGACGGCGCTTCTAGTGCCGGAGCATGAGAATAATCCAACAGCGAAAGAGTATCAGGCTCACGCGCTCAGAAAGCTCGGCTACTACGAACAAGCCCGGCTGACCTACGAAGAACTTGCTGCTCAGCTCGAACTTCAGTCACCTTCGAAAGATGAGCAGCGACGCGAAAACGTGCTAGCATTGGCGCGTGCTAAACGATACCGGGCCGAGGCTTATCAAGCACTTGCATTCTCAGCGGAGCCTGACGGGACCAGGGTTTTCAATGGTACTCTTAACGCGTTTAACCTGCTCAACCCAGCAACCGAAGGAAGCGCGCTAAAACTGAGGGCACCGCTTGCCCCATTTCAAAGTTGGGATCTTTTGGAGCAGGGTGATATTCATTATTTCACGGCCTTTGTGGCTCATAACCTTGGATTTGGACAAGTAAGGCAGACTCAATTGGTCGCTGCGCAAACAGCTTATCAGGGTGTATTAGCTGGTTTGCGAGTGCGATGGATCTGG
Source organism: Hyphomicrobium sp. (assembly GCA_031419475.1). Taxonomy (GTDB): domain Bacteria; phylum Pseudomonadota; class Alphaproteobacteria; order Rhizobiales; family Hyphomicrobiaceae; genus Hyphomicrobium_B. The sequence continues at coordinate 9,335 of JANOKW010000182.1, forward strand.
ACGCCCCTGGCGGAAAAGGAACTTCGGCGTCTCGCTAACGAAGGAGAAGCGCGCGTCACGCGCGCCAGCAACAATGGCGACTACGACACTGACTGGCTTATCCCGTCAAAATAAACGGAAAGCGCATCCACCGGCATACGCGACGCCCGATGCAATGAGGGCGTTGCAAACGCTCTGTAACGTCGTTGAGAGTGCGGTGTCGTGAAGACCGAGGCCAGCGGCTCGGTCATAGAGATGGTAATATTCGGCGCGCGAGAGCGCCGCCAGCGCCACAGCAGACACCGCGATCAGCCAAACGCCAGCACCTGCGAATCCGCCGATTGCGGCGCCCATCAGGGCCATGTAGGCAATCATATCATGCGCCTGTACGAGCCGGACGCGCACGACATTTGCGGCTCTCTGTGCTTGCTTCGCAGATTCGCCTGAGTTCTCGAAACGGCTCATCTCTCTTATGTGGGGACAACCTGGAAACATTCAAGAATCCAAGGATTTGAACGCGGCCCGCGCGTCCGAACCGCATCGCTGAGGGACATCATCAGACCGAGTGTCAGCGCAACCACGATGCGAGGCAAGGCTCTCGACATTTCTCTTATCGCGTCTTCGACTACTCTGAGGGCTTCGGAGCGAGAGATCGTGCGAAAGCTGACAGAGAGAGGCGTAAGCCTTACCGAGATTGAGCGCAGGATCGGCAGTATCCTCCAAGCGCAACTACGTGGGCTTGGAGAAGAATATCGCGTAGTTCTTGTAGATTGCGCGCCGGGAATTTCACCATTCACAACTGCAGCTATCTGCATGGCCGACTTGGTGCTTGTGCCGACGATACCGGACGCACCCTCATTCTTGGGATTGGATGCTTTCCTTAGGAGCGTTCATCAAGAGATGACCAATAAAAAGGCGCATATTCCACCGCATGTGCTCATCACGCGATATGCCCCAGCAACAATGATGGCCTGGCTTCAGGGAAAGGGGAAGCGCGGGAAGACTAATCATCACCGGGAATACTTAGAAAAAATCAACGAGCTATCCAAGAAAGGGTGACCCTGCTTTCGAGGTTTTAAAAACGAAAATGCTCGAAACGCCTCTGATGCCACATGCGATGAGCTTGGTGGACGGTAAACTGGGGACCGAGCCAACGTTTGCTTTCAAGTATCCAGGGAAATTTGGTAAGGATTTGTCCACGTTGGCCGATGAAATCATGGAGGTCCTGATATGACCGGCGTCACACTTGACGGCTTTAAACTGTTCGCTGCTATTGGTCAAAATCGAGACCTGTTCGCTGAGGCGGAGACGGCCATTGACAAGGCAGGTTCAACGATACTGTTGAGTCAACTGAAATCAAAATCATTGACGCTGGATCACGTGCAACGGCTACGCGCCGCGATTGGTGATGACAACTTCACGCTTGCGCTGGATAGCCGTAAGCGCTGCACCGGCCCCACGTTGGCGGCGGCAGTGAGGGCTGTCACTACTGGCGGCCATGG
>JANOKW010000183.1:0-8332 GCA_031419475.1 Hyphomicrobium sp.
AGGTCGCCGAAATTAGCCTCCGAGAGGCCCTTCTGGAATTGAACCCGATTGCGTGCCATGCCACATCTCCTTGCGAAGACGTCAGAAATCGAAGATTCGCGTGGCCAGAAAATGGCTGACTATGGTGCGTAATCAGGTTCCTTTAAGTAAGCCTAGCAAGGCCAAGTGCCTATCGATGGATGGAAAATAGGCAATTTCATTAAACTTCTGACCAGACTTAATCATTGATTGGTTTAACCCAGACGCACCGTGAACCTTGGCTCGGGTGGCGGCGACAGAACTATTATGACGGGGAACCGGCATAATCTCTGAAGCACATTGGAGACGGCATATGGGTCAAGTAAATCACACTCGTCAGTTTATAAGCGCAGGCCTCGTGTCAATCGGGTTTTTTGCCTTGACCGGCATGTCGCTCCCTGCGGCAGCCGAAACAGTGCGGATGGAAGGAGCATTCAACGACGTGGTATTGGCCGCAGACGCTTCCCCGATCGTCGTTTCTGGCCGCGCTGGGCGCTTTGACCGGGTCTCGGCCGTGACGCTCCAGATCCCGCTGAAACTCGATGCCACCCTTGGCGAGGGCGGAAGCGGCCGCAAGATCGTCGGGTCAGACCTTTTTCTCAAACAATCAGGCGCCGCCTCCGGTGCTCCTGCAACCGATGCCCGGGACCGTGTGGTGCCGCACGCACAGCTTGCGCTTCAAAAAACTTTCGATTTTAATATCGATCCGCTTGGTCCCGTGGTGCAGAACGCCATCGCGCTTTGCAACGGCAACGGGGCCGCCGCCACAGTCAGCATGAGTTTGCCGATCGTATGGCGCGTCACCACCGGCCGCTTCAATTTCAAATGGGTCAATTATGACCGGGTAGGCCCGTCCGATGATATTGTGTCGAACCCCGAGTTCTACGCCGATCGGGAAACGCATGAGATCGACATTGCCGCGACAGTACCGGTGCGCTGTGATGGCAATGCTGCACCGGTCGCCTCTGCCTCCGCTGGCAAGCCCACACTGGAACGCACAGCAGCGGTTCAGGCTGCATTGCCGGCAAAGAAGACTGTTGATGTTTCTGTTCAGCCAGTCAGCAATGCGACGCCAGTTTCACTCAAGGCAACTGAAATCGACGATATCCCGGCGAAGGCCGTGACTGTCGAAGCAGCACAATCGCGCACGGTATGTGATGGCGGCATGTTGCGCCAGAACGGAATGGCTGCAACTGGCGTATGCCTATGCCCGGGCAATACCCGGCGCGTTGAGACAGGAACGAACGCCTTTGCGTGCGAACGCAAAGTTGGGCGCCGGTAAAAAGTCAGAGGCCCCGGACATGACCCCGGGGCCTCCTCGACTTAAAGCGCGAAGGGATGAAGCGCCTCAAGAAAACTCAGTTGACGCGCGGCTCGAGGCCATATTCCTGCATTTTGCGGTAGAGCGTCGAACGGCCGATGTTCAACCGCTTTGCCACTTCCGTCATGTGTCCGCGATAGCGCCCAAGCGCCAAGCGGATCATGTCGGCCTCCATGGCTTCGAGCGAACGAATTTCCCCGTCTTCAGCCATCGCTGGGATGCCGAGCGAGCTATAGCCATTGCTACCAGTCCGCAGCTCAATCGTGTGTGGCACCGTGTTTTCAGCACCGAGAAGCGCGGGGCCCGTATAAGCACCCGGTTTTTGAAGCACAGTTGGTGCTGCGGGAATTTCGGCATCAAAACCTTGAACGTGCGCGGCGATTTGGGGGAACTCCGCAATCGTCAATTCCGGGCCGTCGCAGAGTACAACTGCACGGAACACGGCGTTCTCGAGCTGGCGCACGTTCCCAGGCCACGTATATCTTTGAATGAGCTGCATAGCGCGTTCGCTGATTGCCGTTAGGCGCTTACCTTCTTCGGCCGCAAAGCGCTGGGTGAAGTGGCGGGCCAGTTCCGGCACATCATCCGGGCGTTCGCGCAAGGGCGGCACAAAGATCGGGAAAACGTTCAAGCGGTAATAGAGATCTTCGCGAAACTTGCCGTCTTTAACGAGTTGGATCATGTCGCGGTTGGTGGCCGAGATTAGCCGGAAATTGACCTTGACCGGCTTCTTCGCGCCCACGGGATCGATTTCGCCTTCCTGCAATGCGCGCAGAAGCTTGACCTGTGCGTCAAGCGGGAGTTCCCCGATTTCGTCGAGGAACAGCGTCCCGCCGTCTGCTTCCTGGAATTTGCCGATACGCCGGTCGACAGCTCCAGTAAAGGAGCCTCTTTCGTGCCCGAAGAGGATCGATTCAACTAGGTTTTCAGGGATAGCGCCGCAATTGACTGTGATGAAGGGGCGTCCGGCGCGTTCGCTTTCGCCCTGAATGGCGCGCGCGATGAGCTCTTTGCCGACGCCGCTTTCGCCCTCGATCAGGACCGGAATGTTGGAAGCGGCCGCGCGCTTACCGAGGCTAATAACGCGGCTCATCGAGTCGCCGCGCATCACCAGATCGGAGAATGAGAGCGTGCCCTCGGCTTTCTTCTTGATGCGGTTGATTTCGCCAGTGAGCGCTTCGATTTTTAGAGCACTCTTGATCGAAACATCGAGACGTTCTGGAGACGCCGGCTTGATGACGAAGTCGACGGCGCCAGCGCGCATGGCGCTGATCGCCGTATCGATTGAGCCGTGTGCGGTCTGCACGATGATTGGGGGCAAACCGGGACGGTTGGCGATGCGTTCGAGCACGGCCATGCCGTCAATGCCGGGCATGACGAGATCGAGGATGACGAGAGCGATGCCGCCCTGACCTTCGCTTTCGAGAATTTGAATGGCTTGCTCGCCGGAGCCGCAGGTCTTGGTCTCGAAGCCGAAACGCTTGACGGTCTCTTCGAGTATACGGCGTTGGGCAGGATCGTCATCGACGATCAGAACACGCTTGGACATGAGACGCTACTTTACCAACTGTTACACTGCCAGACGGGGCAACAACCCCAAGGGTGATCCAGGATCGGACAACCGGTGACCAGCAACTCACTCAACAAGGGGGAGATTGCCCTACAAGGGTAAATGGAAGGTTTCCGGTTGCCGCGAAATTTCGCGTTGTTTGTAAATGTCCCAGAAAACCGCTGCAAAATGGGGCAAAATAATTTTGATTTTAACATGTGTGAAAGGAGCGCTTTTCAGCATTCTGTCAAGAAATCGACAGCACGGCGGCAATTTCATCGAGTAATTTTCAGTCGGCGACCGCAGCTCGCCATCCTGGTTGGCAAGCGGCACAAGTTCGGTCAAAGAACTCGCAACGTGGCACGCGCATCAAAATGCGGTTTTTGCCGCGACAGGTAAACGCATTCGCACGCTGCCGTTTGTGGACCAGTTAGCCCTGACGGCGTAGGCCGCCACCTAACGCTTCAAGCGCGGGTCATTCGCCTCGACGACGATGTAGTCGAGCTCATCACCGCGTGCCGTGCGCGCATGAACCGGCAAGATGAATTGGTCGTCCCGGATTGCGCCTAAGTTCTTGTCGCGCTTTGGCGACACCACTGTCACGTAGCGGCCAGACCAGACGACAACCGTTCCACCTTCGGCTTCAGCCGTGCGCGCCCATTCTTTAATAGTTGAGTAGAAAGGCTCCTCGCGCCACGCATCCGGGCGGTCGGGATCGACATGCAGTGCGATGCGGTCGTGGCCCGCTTCGTAGTTGATCAAGATTTTACTCACTGAAGGTTTCCAGCGCTCGTCCAGATCTTTGATACGACGATATCCGCAGTGGAAACTGCGGCAAGGCTCTGGCCGTTCGTCGTAGATTTTGCAGCCGCGCTTCTTATCGCAATGAGTGCACCACTGGCCGCGCGGCTTATCCAATACTTCAATGCTCAATAACTTGCAGCACATAGTGCAGCTATCGCACGACCTGCCGGGTACGAGATCGGGTGTTGCGTCAGGCGTGCTGTCAGACATCAGTGGGCTCGCGGACGTACTTCTGCCGATCTGTTAACGAAAGGTTGTCAGGTCGTGGCCCATAAAGGCCAAGTTGGCAATGGGCATAACACATGTTTGAACGCAATCGGGTCGACAACCGGGCTGAAACTTTGATCGCCGTCGAGCTTTCGCTTGCCGACGGAACGACGCTGGCGGGCCGTGCCGTGCTGTCGCCCGGCAAGGGCGTGCACAAGTTGCTCGAAGGCGATGACGCATTCATTTTCATCGAAGGCTTCAATGGTGAAGGGGCGTTTGTCCCTAAGGCTGACATCAAGGGCCTGAAGATCATCGCGCCGGGCCGCATGCAGATGGCAGCACTGCATGTTCCAGACGCGCGCAACTTCGATCCACACCGAGTGCTTGGCCTCGAAAAAGGTGCGTCGTTCGAGCAGATCCGCGAGTCCTATCATCGCCTGAGCAAGATCTACCATCCGGATCGCTACGCTGCAATTGAGTTGCCGCAGGAGGTCAAAGCCTATGTCGATGCCATGACGCAAAACGTGAATGCGGCGTTCCGTGCGCTTCGTTATGTCGGCCAGAAGCAAGAGCCGGTGTACAGTCGCGGCGGCCGCTAAGCGCCGGGGCATTGCCACTATTTTCCGGCATCAGGCGCAACGGGCGCCGATAAAATGCGGTCGATGCGCGTGCGGCTCAGGTCAAGCACCTTGCCGTCAAGCTCTCCTTTAGCGTCGGCCGCAAGGACGGCGCTCATTACAGCATCGAAATGCTTCTCAATATAAGAGACGAGCACGAAATCCGTGCCTGCATTGAGAGATTTGACGGCGGCCCCGCCTACACCTTCTTTGCTGCGCGTGACGGCACCCATGCTGAAGTCGTCGGTTACCAGCAATCCGTCATACGCCCATGTTCCACGAATGAGAGTGTTGATGACGGGCGCTGAGAAAGATGCCGGAGTGGTCTTGTCGAGAACGCCGATGCGCACATGGCCGAGCATCGTTACCGCGTTGGTTTTGGCCATAACGCGCCGGAAGGGCACCCAGTCGTTGAGTTCGAGTGTGCCTTCGGTGGCCGATATTTCGGCCGTGGCAACGTGAGTGTCGCGGGTTACTCTGCCAAGACCCGGAAAGTGTTTGAGTGTGCACATGATGTTGGACGCGGCCAACACGTCGCAATACCAGCCCGCTACCTTGGAAACGAGATAGGGGTCGGAATCGATGGCGCGCAGCCTGAGGCGCGTTTCTCCGTCATTGCGGTTCTTGGGGTTGAGTTTGAGATCGACAACCGGGGCAAAATTCAGAGTGACGCCGATGCGTTTCAATTCCTCGGCCTGCACGCGGGCATAATCTTCGACGATTTTCTTGCGCTCTTCGTCGTTGGTGGCTTTGGCAACCGCCTGTGCGAGTGACGGTTGGCGCTTTAACGGCGGCGAGAGGCGCGAAACAGCTCCACCCTCCTGATCGGCGGCTATGATAAGTGGCGGCAGCCCTTGGGCTTTTCGGGTGGCCTGCAGCGCGTGTATTGTCGACTTCATCGATGCGGCGTTGTGGCTGCGGACGTTGTGGTCTGTTATGAAAATACCGGCGATGGCCTTCTTTTCAAGCAACTGTTTGATGTCCGACAGACTGTGATAACCGACGATGATGTGGCGGCCAGCGCGTGCCAGCCGTTCCGGATCGGATTGAAGAATTTCGCTGCGCGAGAGCATAATGTGCGGCGATCCGGGCTTCTTGTGCGCTGTCTCTCCGGCCTTCGAATCTTCCGCTGACTTCGTCGCGACCTTAGCCGATTTTTCTGCCTGTGCAGGCGGCACGGCGGATACGAAAGCTGGCGGCGCGAGAAGCAGCGCTATCGCAGTCATGCAGTTCTGAAGGCGCCGGGCTATTGGCATTTGATCCTGCGATTCGGAGTCAGATGCTGTCTCTATACAGATATTGCGTAGACACCCATAGCCGCCAATAGAGGCATCAGTAAATCCGTACTGGAAAATATCGCTGGACCAGCTCGTCAAAGCGTCCGGACGCGCGCACCTTCTTCAATGCGTCGTTGATGAGGGCTTTAATTTCGGGATCGTTCTTGGCTACCGCAATCGCTAGCCCGTCACCGAAGTACTTCGGTTCAAGAAACGGCCCGCCCTTCATCTCGCAACACTGCCGCGATAGTGTTCCATTCAGCCAGAAGGCGAGCGAAATGCCATCGTCGAAGATGTAGTCGGATTTCCCCGACAAAAGCGACTCACGCGCCAGATCGGCGTTCTCAAATATGGCCAGTGGGCTGTCGTGGAAAAAGGTTTTGAGGTAGGCTTCGTGCGCAGTATCCTTGGCGACGGCAATCCGCTTTCCAGATAGCCCTTCCGGCGTGATGTCAATTTCCGTAGGCGGTTCTCTGCGGCCAGCGAAACGTCCGGGCGTGTGAAAATAGCGGTCGGTGAACGCAACGCCGCCGAGCGCACCGGGTGTTACTTTGTGCGCTGCGATGACGGCATCTGCTTCACCGGACTTGAGTCCGGCAAAAAGTTCCTCCCAGGGGCGCGCCTTGATATCGCATGAGGTGCTGAGTTCAAGGCAAATAGCGCGCGCCAAATCGATGTTAAATCCGACGAGTACGCCCTCTTCGTCGTAAAAATTGAAGGGTGGAAAATCGCTATCGGTCAGAAAGCGCACTACCACCCGGCGAATGGGCGGCGCTTCGGCCTCGGACTGGGACTTGACCGTCGGCAGGTTCTTGAGTTCCTTGCGCGGCGATTGGGCCAGTGCTGCGCCGCCCAAAGGAATCAGGACGAACGTCATCACACCCAGAAGAAATGTGGTGTTCAAAGATGCGGCTATGCGACTGGGGCTGAACATGATGTAATGGTTTGCGGGTCCTGAGGCGTCTATGCCTGACAATCGGTGTCATAGGGTTAACCCAAGCGGCGTTGCGCGGCTATAGTGCGGCGGCGGCAATAAAAAGTTTGTGTTGCGCTGGGTGAATCCTGGGGGGATCATGAACGTGCACCAGCCGGTCGGCACGGCAAGGCCGGAAGTTGCCGGTTTTCTTCATTCCAGCACAGAACACGCCTCGCACATGCGGCTCGACCAGGCCGTGAACGGTTTGCGCCGGATGCACCCGGAATGGTCGGCCAGCCAAACAGTAACGCCCGCTCAACGCAGAACCCTGACTTTTATTTGCATAGCCGGATTTGTAGTCTGGATAGCCGCGCCGGTTGCTGCGAGCAGATTAGCGATAACGCTCCTCGCGCTCGCCTTTGCAATGGTGACGCTGGTCCGGTTGTTGGCGCTATGGCAGTTCGTGCGGCCAAAAACAGTTCGCGATACGAATGAGAATGATGCTGTTCCAGAGAGCGCGCTTCCGCCGTACACCCTTTTGGTGCCCCTCTATGGTGAAGCCGGTGTTGCGGCAGGGCTGGTCAGCGCAATGCAGGCACTGGACTATCCAAACGGTCAATTGGAAATTCTCTTCCTGACGGAAGCCGACGATCATGAAACGCGCGCGGCACTCGCTGCTTCAGGACTTGTACGTTACATGCAGGTCATCACTGTGCCGAACGGCGCACCCCGGACCAAACCTCGTGCCTTGAACTACGGATTGACCTTTGCCCGGGGCGAGTTCGTTGGCATTTCCGATGCGGAAGACGTTCCAGACCCCGGCCAGCTGCGTGCGGCGGTTTCAGCATTTCGACGTGCAGGTCCCGAGACCGCATGCTTGCAGGCTCGACTTAGTATCTACAATCCGGGGCGGAACGTGCTGACCCGTCAATTCACGCTCGAATACGCGGCGCTATTTGATGGCATCTTGCCTGCGCTCGAGAAGTTAGGACTGCCGCTGCCCCTTAGCGGCACATCAAATCATTTCCGCAGATGCGACCTTGAACTTGCCGGTGCCTGGGACCCGTTCAACGTTACGGAAGACGCCGATCTCGGCGTTCGTTTGGCCCGTTTACGCAAGCGCGTTGCGATGCTTGACTCGGTGACCTGGGAAGAGGCACCCGATACTTTCGCCGCCTGGTTTTCGCAACGCACGCGTTGGCTCAAGGGTTGGATGCAAACGTACCTCGTTCATACGCGTTCTCCAATCCTGCTCTGGCGCGAGCTTGGCCCGTGGAAGTTTCTGGGCTTTCAGCTGATCGTCGGCGGCCTTATTTTGTCCGCGATTGCGCACCCGCTTTTCTATGCTGCGGTGCTGACGTGTGCGCTCGACTGGACGTTTTTGAACCGGCCCGTCGATGGACTTAATGCTGTGTTGTGGTGGACGTGTTGCTTTATCGCTGCCGCAAGTTATCTCTGTTCCATTGCTCTCGTTGCGTTGGCAGTTGCGCGCCGCGGCGGACGCTTGCTTGTGCGGTCGGCACTGGGACTACCCGTTTACTGGCTCGCTATATCGCTGGCTTCGTATAACCTGATTACGCACCATAGTCAGCCCACTTGAGGTCATAGTAGGTGACCGGGGGT
>JANOKW010000184.1:0-4280 GCA_031419475.1 Hyphomicrobium sp.
CGAAGGTATCGCCGATCTCGATACCGGGCGGGTCGTGCCGGAGGGCGAAATGGATGCCTTCTGGACGCGACACAGCAAATGAGAGTCGTCTACGCCGAGCGAGCGCGGCGGGACATTTCAGAGATTTTTGACAGTATCGCCAAACATAGCTCAGTCTCTGCACGCCGCGTCGAAGCCGCGATCCGAATCCAGTGCGAACGTCTTGCGGAATTTCCATACGCGGCTGCCGCGACGGATGAACCTCGCGTTTTTCGCGTTCCAATGATCCGGTATCCATACACGGTCTTCTACCGAGTCAACCTTGCGTTGGATCGCATCGAGGTGGCCAGAGTCCTGCGCAGTGCCAGGATTAGAGACTTGCAGCAAATGCCCGATGAGTAAGTAGGCCCACCCCTACGGCTCGAGCTCCGTATCCCAATAGAGATAATCGAGCCAGCTTTGGTGCAGGTAGTTGGGCGGGAACAGGCGCCCGTTGCGGTGCAACTCGAACACCGTCGGCCGGTAGGGCTCCTGGCGCGGGAACATGCGGGCGACGTTCGGCATCATGCCGCCTTTGCGCAAATTGCACGGCGCGCAGGCAGCGACGACGTTGTCCCATCGGGTCTGCCCGCCGCGTGAACGCGGGATCAGATGGTCGAAGGTCAAATCGTGCTTGTCGCCGCAGTATTGGCAGGTAAAGCGGTCGCGCAGGAACACGTTGAAGCGCGTGAACGCCGGGTAAAGCGCGGGGCGAACATAAGTCTTCAGCGAGACAACGCTCGGCAAGCGCATTTCCAACGTGGGACTGCGCACGAAGCGGTCGTACTCGGAGACGATGTTGACACGATCCAAAAAGACCGCCTTCACCGTTTCCTGCCAACTCCAGAGCGACAATGGATAGTAGCTCAAAGGCCGGAAGTCGGCGTTCAACACTAGGGCCGGGCAGTTGTCCGGCATTCTAACGTGCGCATTCACTGGCGCGGTTCCTCGCAGTTGTTCTGTTGCGAATCGCGTGTTTTTTGCCACCTGTCGAGCGGGATACTAGCCGCGCATATCGGATATGTGAAGCGCTAGAGGATTCTGTTCCCTGAAACGCCGTGAATCCTGAAAAATCAGCCTGTTGGATTACGACCTTTTTACAGGCCCTGGCTTCTTTAGTCGTTGAGCGTGAGCATATTCAGCCCACAGCAGCCGCGCTGCGGCTCCTCGCCAAGGCCGCCAGCGCTCGGCGATGTCAAGTAACCCCTCTGGTGACGGCCGTTGGGGCAGTTTGAACAACCGCTCAGCGGCGATCTGCAAGGCCAAATCGCCGGCAGCAAACGCGTCGGCCCGGCGCAGGGCGAACAGCAGATAAATGTCTGCCGTCCAAGGGCCGATGCCGTGTAAGGCCGTCAGCTTCGCGCGGATGGCATCATCGCTGGATTTGTTGAGCCGGTTGAAATCGAGGCTGCCGCCAGCGACAACCTCAGCGACGGCGCGCAGTGTTTTGACCTTGCCCGTTGAAAGCCCGAGTGCTTTCAGTTCGGGCTCAGTGTGGGCGAGAAGCCGTTTCGCTTCAAACGGCCTGATCCCGGCTTCGACTCTGCCCCAGATCGCAGCCGCGCTGGCGGCCGACACCTGCTGTCCGGTTACGATCTTGGCAAGGCCCGAAAAGTCTGCCGGAAAATCGCGCAACGGAGGGAGGCCGCAGCGCTTGGCAATCGCCCGCATGATCTGGCATTGGCCCGAAAGCGCCGCGATCGCCGCCGCGAGATCACTTTCTGTTTTGAGGCAGGCTGCCTCGACGTCGGTTTTGAGGCAGATTGCCTTGACGTTGGTTTGCGGCTTCGGCGCCATACTGTTTCTCGCACAAGGTCTTTAATGACAGCGGGGAATGGCTTAAATAGGCGGCATGATGTTCTTTGGCTGAAGGGCTTCGAAGATGAGCACACAGTTTAGCGCCGCCGCGCTTGGCGGGATAGTGGGCGCGATAGTGGGCGGGATCGTGGTTCTGGCCGCCACGTTCCCAGCCGTTGCGGCTCCTAAGTTTGACGAGTGGGCCACGCTGAAGAACGCCCGGCACGGTTTCGCCATCGCTTATCCGACTGCTGTGTTCGAACAAAAAACAGCGCCGAATTCAGAGGACGGCCGCGTGCTGGTTTCGAAAGACGGCAAAGCCAAGCTACTTGTCGGAGCGTTCGATAACGCCGAAAAAAACTCGCTCGAAGCCTACCGGCAATTTCTTTTGAATGAACAATATGCCGGCGCCGCTGTTGATTACGCACCTGTGCGCGAGCGCTGGTTTGTGCTGTCTGGAACGCACAATGGCGAAATCTTCTATCAGCGCGTGAGCTTTACCTGTGGCGGTAAGCTGATCAATAGCTGGGCCATGCTGTACCCGGAATCCGAGCGCAAACTCTACGACCGCGTTGTCGAAGCGGTTGCAAAGACCTATTCGCCAGGTGCAGGCCGCACAGGTGCCTGTGATTAAAGAAAAGAAATCGCCTGCCATGAGCCGCCCGGTCTTTCGCGTGGCGCCGTCACCCAACGGAGCGTCGCATTTGGGCCATGCGAAAGGTGCGCTACGGGTTGTCGAAGCCGAACCGGCGCGCGGGCGTAAACTCTCCAAAGCCCGTCCTCACAGCCTCGCCTACTTGCGCTCTGAGGGAGCATCACCTGCCCACATCCGCCGTATCATGGGATTACAATAGAGCATCCGGCCCATTCTATATGCTTTTGCCATTTGTTCTGTTTAGCAAATGGATTACGGGGTAGAATCGAACACCTTGTGAACCCGCCAGTCCGGTTAGGTAGCAGGTCTCTTAAATGTGGGGCGGACGTTGAGAACGCCTAGTCATCACAATAGCGGTACTGGACGCAGAATTTCAGCACTGCGTGCGGAAAATGCGCTTCGCCGCCGCAGGTCCGCCCGGCGGCGTCAAGATGCGAACGCCCGCCATGTTGAAGTGCGGGCTGAAAAATTCCGCGCGTCGTCGGCCGTTTTGGCGGCTGGCACGCTGGCAGAGGTTGTTTTCGTGCCGGATTTGGCCGCCCTTGCCCGCACGCATATCGCGCCGCCATCTCAACATTACATTGTTTTGTATTTTGCACTCGCCGTCACATCGGTACTGGCGGCTGCGCAGACACACACTGGTGGTCAACGCGCACACCTGTCGCTCATCGCCTTGATGCCGCAAACTATTTCGAGAGCTGTAACCGATCCGCAGCGAACATATCTGCGTGAACACTCTGTCCAAGATATTTCCGCGCTGCCAGCCCCCGCTCCGCCGCCCGCCGCCGGTCTCGCAGCGCTGCGTGAAACGGTTCAATCGCGACAAGTGGAGCCCGGATTTCGTGCTGGCTCTCGAACAATGGGCCCAGAGGCTCAAGAGGCTTTTGGCGAAACGCTCAGCCCAGAACTATTAGACCCGGCCGGTTCTATGTCGTCAGCTGAAGTCTTCGATGATGAATTCGATTCTGGGCTCAAAACGCCAGGCATTTGCGAGCTCACTGAGGTTTCTCGTAACGGCAAAGATAACGCGCAGGGCCAAGTTTCTCAGAATCACGTGTCTCAAGCGCAATCCGCGCAGACTGCGGCGGCTGATGCCGATGATGCGCAATCTCCAGTTTCGCATCCCCAAATTTCAAGCACTCATGTCTCGCAGGCAGACTTCGGCATGGCGCTCGCCACCGCCGCACAACGGCAAACGGCGGAGTTCACGGTCTATACCGACAAATACCGGCGCATGACTTACCCCATGGGCGACGTGCCAGCGCTCTTCGGTGTTTGCACCGACGTCGTCATTCGCGCCTATCGGGCGCTGGGTGTTGATTTGCAGGCGCTCATCCACATTGCCCGAATTGGCCCGGCGGATACCAGCATCGCGCATCGGCGCACCTTCACGTTGCGCCGTTATTTCGCGTCGCGGGGCGCGAGTATGCCGATCTCAGAATTCGCGGAAGACTATTTGCCGGGCGACATCGTCACCTATTACCGGCCCCAGAACCGCGGGTCTCGTGATCACATCGTGATCGTCTCGAACCAGATTGCGCACTCCGGCCGGCCCATGATCGTGCACAACCGGGGCTGGGGCCCGCAAATCGAGGATGCGCTGTTCGTCGATAAAATCACCGGACACTACCGCTACCGCGGATTCGGCGTTAGCGGCCCATCTGGCCCAAGTGCCTCGAGTGCCTCGAGTGCCAGACCAACACGACCATCTCACACGCCACGCGCGGCTGAGGTGAAGTTCCGGCCAAAAGCACGCAGCGGTAAAATTGCGGCTCCGGCACTACGCCGTTAGTGTTCCACGCCTAACAGA
>JANOKW010000185.1:0-5782 GCA_031419475.1 Hyphomicrobium sp.
GTTACACCGCGATGCTGTGCATCCTTGCGCTCGAGGATCACGGGGTCACACCCGACAAAGGTCCGGTCGCCGTATCGGGCGCGGCAGGGGGTGTCGGTTCGATTGCCGTCTCTGTTTTGTCGAAACTCGGCTATCACGTCATCGCGTCCACCGGCCGGCGCGAGGAAGACGCGTACCTCAAGTCCTTGGGCGCCGCAGAGATCATCGATCGTGCAGACCTGTCCGGCCCGGCAAAACCCTTCGGCAAAGAACGCTGGGCGGGGGCCATTGACGTTGCCGGCTCGACGACGCTCGTTAATCTTCTGGCTTCGACAAACTACGGCGGCTGCGTTGCGGCAACAGGGCTCGCGCAGGGCGGTGATTTGCCGGGCAGCGTCATGCCCTTCATCGTGCGCGGCATAACGCTCTGCGGTATCGACAGCGTCATGGCGCCCATGGCGAAACGCGAACGCGCCTGGGCACGATTAGCTAAGGACCTTGATCGCGCCAAGCTTGCCGCCGTTACGCATACGCACCGCCTTGAGGATGTTCCCCAACTCGCAAGTGACATTCTTGCTGGCAAAGTCCGCGGGCGCGTCGTCATCGAGATTGCGTGACTGTCAAAGCCTCTTACGCAGCAGAACTTCGTCGCGGCCATCGCAGACGAGGTTGTCGATGTGTGCCACGCGCACGAAGCCGTGCCGCTCGTACAGCCGGATGGCACCCGCATTGAAGTCTGACGCCGCGACCCAAATGTTGCGCACCCCTTGCACACGGGCGCCCGCTTCAAGCCATGTAAGCACGCATGAGCCAAGGCGTTGTCCCTGGTGCTCGGGGACAACGCCGAGAAACTGCACATAGGGTCCGCAGAACCAGTTCAAGCGCAAACAAACAGCGCCGCAAGGTGTTTCGCCAAGCCTCAACACGTAGCGCGGCGCGCCAGCTTCAATCGCGCCCAGATGCGCGCCCAGATGCGAGCCGAGTCCGGCGGCTGACAATGGATAGCGCACCCATGGATCTATCTGTGAGAATGACGCGCCCAAAATCTGCGCGGCGTCAGGCGTCATAGGCGCCAGCACAACGCGGGCGCCTCCGGGCTGTGTTCCAATTTCAGTTGGTTCGGAAAGGCTCAACATGCGGGCTCCAACCACTGGCCGGTGGTGCTTTTTTCTTCCTTGATTGCGACGCTGACGGCTCTGCAGCGATACCTGCCGGCAGCCAGCCTGCATCGGTGCCTTTCTTCTTGGCAAATAGAAAATCATAGCGGTCCGTGTCGCCCGGGCGGCTATCGTAACAGGTCGCGGCCACAACCGGTTTTCCCAGCTCCAACAGCTCGCTCACGGTCACGAATTCAAAACCCCTGGCTTTGAGTTTTGGAATGGCGATGCGCAGCGCGTCTGCCGTATGCCAGCCGCGTCCATTGGCGTGCGCGATGATGATCGATCCAGGCTTTGCGTTGCGCACAATGCGTGCGGCGAGCACAACAGCGCTTGAACCGGGATCGGAGTCACCGATCGAAACGTCCCACTGAATGGCTGCAAGCCCTGCGGCGTTCACAGCACTGAGTGCGGCTTCGTTGCACGCGCCAAAAGGAAACCGGAATAGGCTGATGCGCGGCGCAACGGACTGCATCGGATTGTCGATCTTCTTCGCGCATTGGGTCTTGGACACATCCTCGCGGATCGCCTCATAGGCGCGCTGTGGTCCGATAATTTCTTCGTCCAAATGTTCGCCCGTAAGCTTGCGGACGTTGCGGTGCGCGTATCCATGGCTTGCGATCTCGAACAAGGGATCGCTCATGAGCTGCTGGGCGCGCGACAGATGCGAGCGCATCCATTTGCCGCCCGTAAAGAGCGTTGCTTTCACGGCTTCGCGGCGCAAAATGTCGAACACGCCGCCGTCGTAACCCGACACTTCGCCCCGGATCTCACACATGTCGAGTGTGAGCGCGATCGCCTTGCGGCCGCCCGCAACATCGACGCGCCGGATCGAGCCGCGCCTGTCAGGGGGGAGGGGCGCGTGCTCGTAAAGCTGCCGCGCTTTTTCACTTTCATCGTACGTCCGGTTGGCCTTCACGGTGTTGCGTTCGCCGGGCACGGCCTTGAGGGTTTCAGGTGGAAAACAGGAATTCTGAAGGGCAGCATGTCGCGCCAACACGGTTCCGCTGCACGTTAGCAACGCGCAGACTCCCGCGACAGCGTTTATTATGATTTGCCGGAAGCGCCGCATCCTACTGGCCCTTGAAAACGGGTTTGCGCTTATCAAGAAACGCGCGCCGCCCTTCAATATAATCCTCGCTCTCGAAACAGGTCGCGACTGCAGCATCCAGTTTCGCCATGTCGGGCGTTTCGGGATGGCGCACGATTTCGTCGATCACCAACTTTGCCGCTGAAACCGTCAGCGGCGCGTTGCCTGCAATCTCGTCAGCCAGCGCGCGCACCGTTGCTTCAACTTCTGCGGCCGGCACAACGCGCGAAACCAAGCCCATGGCGAGGGCTTCAGCGGCACTGAAACGCCGTCCCGTATAAAGCATTTCCTTGGCGCTCGCCGGTGGTACGGCAGCCAAGATGGGGCGCATCCAGCGGGCGTTATATCCAATGCCCAGTTTGGCGGCCGGAATGGCAAACTGG
Organism: Hyphomicrobium sp.; assembly: GCA_031419475.1. Classification (GTDB taxonomy): domain Bacteria; phylum Pseudomonadota; class Alphaproteobacteria; order Rhizobiales; family Hyphomicrobiaceae; genus Hyphomicrobium_B. Next base: position 2,610 of record JANOKW010000185.1, read on the forward strand.
CTGGCCTCGTCGGCGAAACGCATATCGCAGCACAGTGCGATCGCGAGGCCGCCACCCATGCAAAAACCCTGGATCATGGCAATGACGGGCTTAGGGCAAGAGAGCAGCGCGTGGAACGCCGCTTCGTTCAAGGCGTCGTACTTGGCGGCGGTCTCCGCCGTCCTTGCCGTCTCAAATTCGCTGATATCCGCGCCTGCACAAAAGGCTTTGCTGCCCGCCCCGCGCACGACGATGACACGCACATCCGGCTCGCCCGCGGCCCGGGCAACAAGAGCGGGCAAGGCCTCCCACATGGCCGCCGTCATGGCATTCATGCGGGCCGCGTTATCCAAAGTGATCCAGGCAGTGGGGCCATCGGTGCGATAGGCGAGGTTTGGTCCGGCCGCTGCTGTCATATCGTCCTCTTCGCCAAAGGTTCGCCTGTGCGTAACGGCTGTGTTACGGGGCAAGTTCAGCCCCTGCAACCCTGAATGTGTTCGAGAATTGAGAGCGAACTCAAGCAATGGTATAAGAACACCGGCCAGGGGTTTGCGCGCAGAGTTGACCCCGTGGCTTGTTGCCGCTAATCGGGCGGCAGAAATCTTCCGGGGCCTGGCCTTCGCGGCGCCAGCATCCGGTCCGAACACACGAGGCTCAAGTGACAAAATCATCGCCGGCACAGGGCAAGGTACAATCACTGGACCCGATCTGGATGCAAATCCGCCAGGAGGCCGAATCCGCCATGAGCGCCGAACCGGCGCTTGGCAGCTTCATCTTCGCGACCATCCTGAGCCACGGCAAGCTTGAGGAAGCTGTCTGCCACCGTTTGGCGCAGCGTCTCAATCATACCGATGTCGATGCCGGGCTCATTGCCCAAACATTTCAATCCGCGCTGGAAAAAGATCCCGATCTCGGCAACATCTTCCGCGCCGATTTGGCAGCCGTATACGATCGCGATCCCGCGTGCACGCGCTATCTCGATCCGCTCCTCTATTTCAAAGGCTTCCACGCGCTCGTGACGTACCGCTTCTCGCATACACTTTGGAAACGCGGCCGGCGCGACTTCGCGCTTTATCTGCAGAGTCAGTCTTCGCGCATGTTTGGCGTCGATATTCACCCGGCCGCGCGCTTTGGCAAAGGCATCATGCTCGATCACGCCACTGGCTTCGTCGTCGGCGAAACCGCGATTGTCGGCGACAACTGCTCGTTCCTCCATGCCGTCACGCTTGGCGGTAGCGGCAAAGAAACGGGCGACCGGCACCCCAAGATCGGCGACAACGTACTCGTCGGCGCGGGCGCCAAGGTCCTCGGCAACATCAAGATCGGCAACTGCTCGCGTATTGCGGCCGGTTCCGTAGTTCTCGCCGAAGTACCGCCGCAAGTGACGGTTGCCGGAGTGCCCGCGCGGATCGTCGGTTCGGCCGGATGCCCCGAGCCCGCGCGCTCGATGGATCAGACATGGGTAGACGATTTCGGCGGACTCTAACGTCTCAACACTCAGGAGAAGTCACTTGAAGAAAGACGAAATCGCCAAGCTTCAGACGTATCTGCGAAAGACCTTCGGGGCGGCAACGCTTGAAGTGCGCCCGCAGCCGAAGAAAGATGACATGGCCGAAGTATTTATTGCAGGCGAATTCGTCGCCGCGCTGTACAAAGAAGTCGAAGACGGCGAAACGTCCTACCAACTGCAGATGGCCATACTCGACATGGACCTCGAAGGCGTTTAGCGCCAGCTCAGCGAGGGATTTCCATGGCACTTTACGAACTAAACGGCGTCGGGGTGGAAACGCCGGGCGAGGGTAAATTTTGGGTCGCGCCCAGTGCCACTGTCGTGGGCCGTGTGCGATTGGAAGCCGATTCAAGCATCTGGTTCGGGACCGTCGTGCGCGGCGACAACGAACTCATCACGATCGGCGCGCGTTCGAACGTGCAGGACGGCTGCGTGCTCCATACCGATCCTGGATTCCCACTCACCATCGGTTCCGATTGCACCATCGGTCATATGGTCATGCTGCACGGCTGCACTATCGGGCGCGGCTCTCTCATCGGCATCGGCTCGATCATCATGAATGGCACGAACATCGGCGAGGAGTGCGTTATTGGTGCCAACACGCTGCTGGCAGAAGGCAAGGATATTCCGCCTCGCTCCATGGTGATGGGTTCGCCCGGTAAGGTCGTGCGCCAGTTGACGGACGATGAGGTTAAACGCTTTTCGGGCGCCGCAGGCCGTTACGTCGAAAACTGGAAGCGCTTTGCTGCCGGCCTAAAATCCCAGTCCTAAAATCGCAGTCTTGAAATGCCAGTCCGGAAATCCAGTCTTGAAATCCCAGCCCTACAATGCACCGAGCCGGATGCGGGGGGAGCATCCGGCTCGATTACAAGCCCGGTCTTTAGGGGATGGCAGGGTGAGTTCCGGGCCTGGTTCAAAAAAGTCGCTAGTTAAACGGTTTGAGAAAACCTATTGCTTTTCAGGATTAGATTGGACGCCTGCGAGCGAGGATGGCGTTGCTGCGTCCGACGGATCGAGCGAAACCCAAACGCGCGGATTGATGTAGGACTGGCGCATCACGAAGTGATACGGCGTCTTGTTCCAAATGCGCACGTCGTCGGTTTTGTTGTCGAGCACGAAATCGCCTTGCGACGTGCGCGCGGTCAGTATTGCGTGACCTTCATTTTTCTCGTCGCGCACGACCGTCAAAAGCAACGCGCTCGCAGGCCAGCCGCGTTCCATCAAAATGCGCCGCTTGAGCAGAGCGAAATCTTCGCAGTCGCCTTTGCTCTCAGGCAGCGTCCAAAGTTCATTTACGCCGTACACTTCGAGATCGGTCGCCGGCTCCACGGTCTTGTTCACCGCGCGATTGATTTCATCGAGTTCGCTGAGCTTTTCAGGCGTCGCCGAAAAGCGCGCGTCGTTGCTGGCGTTGCCGCCGGCGCAATCGTCGGGCTGTCCGTCGCAGAACCGAACAAATCCATAAGGAGGCTGCGCATTGCCAAAGATGCGCATGAAGACGGGCGACCGGGTCGCCGGTTCGAGCGAGGCAACGCTTTGCGCTTCAGCCGCACCTGCAGCGAAGGCAAGACTCAACAAACATACAACGCCGACGCAACTCAACTTCATGATACGCCCTCGAACACTGAAGCAACATTACACGACTTGCCTGGATTTACCCTCAACGCTTCCGACGGCATTTGAA
>JANOKW010000186.1:0-8021 GCA_031419475.1 Hyphomicrobium sp.
GCCCGGCCGCCGTATCGTTGCCGACCCCATTGCTGATTTTGCCAGCTCAACGCTCCCCTGGCTCGCCTCGCGCGGGCACCACATTGTTTTCGAACCGATCCCGCGCGCCGGCACGGTCGAACTCCAGGCCAGCGATGTCGCGGCCCGCCTCAAGCGCTTGGCGCAGGCTGCTTGAAGTAGCGGCTGAAGTAGCCGCCTGAAAAGACGGCCCTCCTGCCTAGAAGCTGAAGACGATCAAGAAGCCGATCGAAAGCCGGTCAAAAGCCCATGACCGTCCAAAGGGTTAAATCGAGCCATTGGCCGCGCTTGCGCTTCACCCCAGCCATGCTATCAGACCCGTCTCCCATACATCTTCCGATCAGGGTCAGACCACTCCATGAAAGACATCATCGACGAGCTTGAGAAGCGGCGCGACAACGCCCGTCTCGGTGGCGGCCAGGTTCGCATCGACAGCCAGCATGCCAAAGGCAAGCTGACCGCGCGCGAACGCATCGAACTTCTCATGGACGAGGGCTCGTTCGAAGAATTCGACATGTACGTCGAGCATCGCTGCATCGATTTTGGCATGGAGAAGCAAAAGACCCCGGGCGACGGCGTCGTCACCGGCTGGGGCACCATCAACGGGCGCGTGGTCTACGTGTTCGCCAAGGACTTCACCGTGTTCGGCGGTTCGCTCTCGGAAAGCCACGCCAAGAAGATCATGAAAATCCAGGATATGGCACTGCAGAACCGCGCGCCCATCATGGGCCTGTTCGATGCCGGCGGGGCGCGCATTCAGGAAGGCGTCGCGGCGCTTGGCGGTTATGGCGAGGTGTTCCTGCGCAACGTCTTGTCTTCCGGCGTCATCCCGCAGATTTCCGTCATCATGGGCCCGTGCGCGGGTGGCGACGTCTATTCGCCCGCGATGACCGACTTCATCTTCATGGTCAAAGACACGAGCTACATGTTCGTCACCGGGCCGGACGTCGTCAAAACCGTCACGAATGAAACAGTGACGGCGGAAGAACTCGGCGGCGCCAAGGTTCACACCACCAAATCCTCGATCGCCGACCGTGCCTACGAGAACGACGTTGAAGCGCTGCTGCAGATGCGCCGCTTGATGGATTTCCTGCCGTCGAACAATGAAACCGGCGTTCCTGAAATGCCGACCAACGACAGCCCGGACCGTATCGATACCTCGCTTGATACGCTCATCCCCGACAATCCGAACAAGCCTTACGACATCAAGGAACTGATCACCAAGGTTGTGGACGAAGGCGACTTCTTTGAAATTCAGGAAGCCTTTGCCCGCAACATCGTCACCGGGTTCGCCCGCATGGAAGGGCGCACAGTCGGCATCGTCGCCAATCAGCCCATGATGCTAGCAGGTGTTCTGGACAGCGACGCCTCGCGCAAGGCCGCGCGTTTCGTGCGCTTTTGCGATTGCTTTGAAATCCCTATCCTGACCTTTGTTGACGTGCCCGGTTTCTTGCCCGGCACCGCTCAGGAATACGGCGGCCTCATCAAGCACGGCGCCAAGTTGTTGTTCGCCTATGCCGAAGCGACAGTGCCGAAGATCACCGTCATTACGCGCAAGGCCTACGGCGGCGCTTACGACGTTATGTCGTCGAAGCACATTCGCGGCGACGTCAATTACGCTTGGCCGACGGCCGAGATCGCCGTCATGGGCGCCAAGGGTGCTGCCGAAATCATCTATCGTTCGGAGTTGGGCGATCCGGACAAGATCAAGTCCCGCATCGACGAGTATCAGGCACGCTTTGCCAATCCGTTCGTCGCTGCCGAGCGCGGCTACATCGACGAAGTCATCACGCCGTCAACAACGCGCAAGCGCTTGTGCCGCGCCCTCAACATGCTGCGCAACAAAACCGTCGATAATCCCTGGAAGAAGCACGACAATATTCCGCTATAGTTGAGGCGTCCGGCTCTCGTTCCGAGAGTCGGACCGCCGCGCCAGCCAATGAATTTCGTCATCCCGGCGTCGCGTGAGCGACGATGGCGAAGCCATCGCAGGCCGGGACCCAGCCAAGCATCCGTTCAAGAATTCGATCTGGCCTGGACAGGTCCCCGCCGGAGACCTGAAGCATCGCTTCGCGCCGCTTCAGCGCGGGGATGACGACGGCGCACGCCGATCCCCCACCCACAACACCACCACCCCCGACAAAATCATCACGCTCGCAACGGCCGCGACGGCAGCGCCGGTTTCGAAGCCTGCGCCTTTCAACCACCCGACCACATAGGGGCCTGCAAACCCGCCGATGTTGCCGATGGAATTGATGAGCGCAATGCCGGCCGCCGCAGCCGTGCCCGAGAGCAGCGCCGTCGGCAAGGTCCAGAATGTGGGTAGCGCTGCAAAGATACCAAGCGCGGCAACGGTCAACGCGAGGAGCGCGAAAGCAGGCTCAGAAACAAGTGAACCCGCGATCAATCCTAGGGCTCCGAGAAAGGATGGGAGTGCCACATGCCACACGCGCTCGCCCGTGCGATCCGAGTTCCGCCCCCACGCTGTCATGATAAGCGCGCCCGCCAGAAACGGCACGGCGGTGATCAATCCGGTTTGCATATTGGAGAACCCGAAAGCTTTCACGATCTGCGGCGTCCAGAATGTCAGGGCGTACAATCCGCTGACGATGCCGAAGTAGACAAGGCCGAGGCTAAGCACGCGCGTGCCGGTCAGTGCGTCGCGCAACGTCATGCCGTGCGCCGCAGCCTTAGCCTTAGCCTGATCCTCGTCCGCGATTTTTTGCGCCAACGCCGCGCGCTCGTCCGTTGTCAGCCAGCGAGCCTCTTCCGGTTTGTCATCGAGAAAAAAGTATGCGGTCACGCCCAGCAGTACGGCGGGCAGCGCTTCAAGAATGAACAGCCACTGCCAGCCCTTCAGTCCGCCCGCGTTCTGAAACGCATCCAAAATCCATCCCGACAATGGCGCTCCGATCACGGCTGAAACAGGCACCGCCACCATGAACGCTGACACAGTGCGTGCACGATCCCCCGCCGGCACCCATCGCGTCAGGTAAAAGATGATACCCGGAAAAAATCCGGCTTCGGCTACGCCCAAAAGAAACCGCGCGACGGCGAGGCTCAAAGGCCCGGTCACGAACGCCATGGCCATGGACACGAGGCCCCACGTGATCATGATGCGCGCGATCCAAACCCGCGCCCCGAACCGGGCCAGCATGACGTTGCTTGGCACTTCGAACAGGCAGTATCCGAGAAAGAAAATTCCGGCGATGAACCCGAACGCTTGCGGGCCGATGCCGAGATCCGCGTTCATGGTGAGAGCCGCGAAGCCGATGTTCACGCGGTCGAGGTAGGACACGAAATAGCATAGGATCAGAAACGGGATGAGCCGCTGTCTCACTTTGCGCGAGGCGGACGTGAGCGCTGGGTTTTGCATCGGTCTCATTCAGGTTTGTCAGGCGGCTTCGTCAGGGCATTCCGCTCGATAGTACGTGGCGTAACAGTCACGCTTTCGCTCAAGCGTTTGACATTTGTGCCGCACAAAGTCGAGTACGGGTCTTGCATGCGCGATAGAGTAAAAAAATCGTGCGCCCTTGCCCGGCTGCGTAACGATTGAATGGTCCACGCCGAACTTCCAGCGTAGACTATGTCTATCGCCCAATTTCAGGAGAAAACCCCATGAAAAGCCTACTTGCCTTGGCCATTACGGCCCTCGTTGCTGTCAGTCTGGCCATGCCGGCCGAAGCCGGAAAGAAGTGCAAAGACGGCAAGGTTTTCAATCCTGAATCCGGGAAATGCGAAACGGATCGCGGCTCGTGATCCCGAAGTTAATCGCACACCGCGTTTCGGCAGGCTGGTACATGACCGGCCTGCTCGTAATGACGTTCGCCGTTTTTCTGACGATCGCCTCAACCCGCTTCGGTTACGAGAGCGAAGTCATCGACATGCCGGTACTGGCTCTCACTGCAGGGCTCGTGGCGGCGGGGGCGATTTATCTAGGCCTGATGGCCTGGTTGCTGAAGGGCGTGGACGGCAACGGCCGTTCATTTCCCGCCCGCCTTCTCTGGTTCATCTTCGCGGCCGGTCTCGCAGCGCGCCTCGTGCTCATGACAAGCCAACCCATCCTCGAAGACGATTATCAGCGCTACCTCTGGGACGGCGCCGTTGTGGCTGAGGGGTTGAACCCATATGTGAAATCTCCAGAAGAGATCCGCAACGGCATCACGGACGGCCCGCTGCAAGCACTCAAGGAGCAGGCAGGGCCCGTCTTCAAGCGCATCAACCACAAAGGCCTGACGACCATCTATCCGCAGCTCGCGCAAGCCGCGTTCGCGCTTGCCAGCACAATAGCGCCCTTCAACCTGTCCGCGTGGCGCGGACTTTTGCTCCTCGCTGACATCGCGACGTTCGCGCTGCTGCTTCTTTGTCTTGATGCGCTCGGCCGTTCCCGGGCCTGGACTGCGCTCTATTGGTGGAACCCAGTTCTGCTGAAAGAGGTCGCCAACTCCGCGCATTTCGAAGTTCTGATTTTTCCGTTCCTGTTGGCCGCGCTTTTGTTCGCCTTCCGGCGCCGCTCTGTCGCTGCCTCGGCGATGCTTGGTCTCGCCGCAGGTATCAAGCTTTGGCCCGTGCTTCTCCTGCCGCTGATTTTGCGCTCCGCGACCAATGAGCGGCGCACGCTGTTGCTTGCGGGGAGCGTTTTTGCGGGCCTCATGGCTTTTTGGCTGGCGCCTATTGTCAGCGCGGGATTGGGCGAAGGCGCGGGGCTTACCGCTTATGCCGCATCTTGGAGCAAGAACGGGCCGGGTTTCGCAATTCTGTATGGCATCGTTGCGCGGGCTTGCGAGGCGCTTGGTATCATGGGTGAAGGCACCGCCAATCTCACGGCACGCGCTATATTGGCGACACTCGTTGGGGGTGTTGCGCTTGCGGCAGCGTGGCGGCCTATCACGCGCTTCGACGATCTCGCGACGCGCGCGCTCATCGTTGTCGCGGTGCTGGTTGTCTGTTCGCCAGCGGTCTACCCCTGGTACACGCTGTGGCTGCTGCCGCTTCTCGTTCTGCGGCCTGAGCCCGCGTTGCTCGCGCTCACGGCCACGATCCCGATTTATTACACCTACTTCCATTTCGCCGCCCGCGAGACGACGGAGATTTTCCACGGCTATGTCATGTGGCTGATCTGGCTGCCGGTGTTCGCGCTACTCGCCTGGCGCATGCTGCGCAATGGCGAGCCGCAGCCGCTGGTACGGGCACAGAGAAGCGGAGTGTAGGGGACATGCGTCAAGGCAAGCGCATTGGCGTCGTCATTCCGGCGCTCGACGAAGAAGGCGCCATTGGCCGCGTCATTGCCGCCATCCCAGATTGGGTGGACGAAATCGTCGTCGCCGATAACGGGTCGAGCGATCACACGGCCTATGCCGCAGAGGTCGCAGGTGCCCACGTCACGATCGAGCCCGCGCGCGGCTATGGTGCGGCGTGCCAGGCTGGGCTCAAGTCGCTTCCTCCTGTCGATATCGTCGTTTTCCTCGACGGCGATTATTCCGATTATCCGGAAGATATGCATCAGCTGGTCGATCCCATTCTGGCTCATGACGCCGATTTCGTCGTCGGCTCGCGGGTACTCGGCACACGCGAGAGAGGCGCGCTGACGCCGCAGCAGCGCTTTGGCAATTGGCTGGCGTGCCACTTAATGCGTCGCTTCTTCGGCACCCGCTTCACCGACCTCGGTCCCTTCCGCGCCATTCGCAGCGAGGCACTCAGCGCCCTCGACATGCATGATCGCGCCTACGGCTGGACGGTCGAAATGCAGATCAAAGCAGCGCGCAGCGGACTTGCGATCAAGGAGGTGCCCGTGCGCTACCGGCCGCGCATCGGTGTCTCGAAGATATCAGGAACCGTGCGCGGTACGCTTTTGGCCGGTTACACGATCCTCAGCGTCATCGCCCGCTCGGCGATGTCGCGCCCGTCCGCGCGTTGCCCGCAGGGGTGACGGCGGCGAAAACAGAAGAGTGCCTAGCGCGTCAGATGTACCGTGCCCTGCATGACGAGCTCGCCGTTCTTGGGCGGTACTTTTGCAGTCTCGGGGTCGCCACGCACGACCACTGTCGAGCCGCCATGGAACGTGATCGTTTTGGCGATCAAGAATGTGTAGGACGAGGGCAACAAGCTTTCCGAGTTGCCGCCGTAGGACAGGTTATGCGTCGGCAAGTAGACAGTGCCTTCGATATCCATTTCAACCCCGCCGCCAACCTTGGTGTTCAGAATCGGTTCCTCACGGCCGGAAGCGATGACCAGACCTTCTGTCGGCCCGCTCATCGGAGCCGAGAGGTGCACGCTTGCTGAGCCGAGGAAATCGGCGTCGGAATCCGTGCCGGTTAACAGGATCGTGACACCGGTCCCGGTGATGCTGGCGCCCGCGTTGACTTTAAGGGGGCCATCCTTGATGACATAGATGCCGGGCTCCAGAAATAATTCAGTCGCGCCGCCAACTTTTAGTCCGCCACAGTATACGCCAGGAGTGAGCGTAACGGGGCCGTTGTCGAGCCTCTGGAAGTTCGATTGATCGCATATGGCGCTTGCCGGAGGCGTCCAACTAAGGAACGGATCGACAGCGGGCCGGCAGTTGGGCTCGGCGTCGGGCGTAATGGCGAACGCATTGCCTGATACGCCGCCAACGGCGCAGTTGCGGTCCGAAGAGGCTGTACCCGAGCCATTAAGATCGAACGACGTCGCGCTCGTGGAATTCGACCAGATTGCACAATCGATTGCAGTGACCGAGCCTGCGAGCGAAAAATCTATGCCGACCGGAGCGGCGGGATCGAGAGCAATGATGCACGGCCGTGCGGCTTTGCCTTGGGCGACGGCCTCGGCGACGACTTTTATAGTTGGCGCTTTTAGGCCAATCACTGGTGACAGATATCTGCGGCCTGGTTCGGTGATTGTAACAGTGACCGTGGCAGCTCCATTGTTCACAGTTACATTGGAGGTGCTGGACGCAATTTTCTTTGCCTGCAGATACGACTGCGAGGTTTCTGTTGCGCTCTCGCTACTTTCCGCAGCCGCAAGCCGCGTGGCTCCTGCGAGTGCTGCCGTATCGGCGGTGGCTTGCAGATCGGAAGTTCGGTTCGTCCAGGCAGCGTAATCCACGGCCAGGGCCATCACACCGAAGACCGCAACCAATGAGACCGAAAATAATATCGTTGTCGATCCGGCCTCAGCAGACCTAAACGAGGTCAATGAGTCCTTTGCGCAAAGATTGTCTACGAACATTTGCTAACTCATGCGGTGAGGGGACGAACGATCCGGGTTATGGGAGAAAATTGGCACGGGATACCTTTCGGACGCGCTAAGAACCTCGATTAACAAATTCTTGCGGTCGGAATTGGTATTGAATACGTCGCAGATTGGATAAAATTGGATGAATGGCAGCGCTCCGGCACCGGCTGCGTGTCATCGGACCAACGCATTCCGGTTTGCATTGCCGCTCCTCGACTTGCCCGTCCGCACGGGCGAGGTAGATGGCATGAGACTTTCGCGCCAGTGCTCACAAGAAACAAGGCCAGCACAAGACTTGGCGCAGCCGCCGTAGTCATTTCTCCTTGACGAATTTCGAGCCGTCGGCGCTCTTTATGCTGGATCCCCAAACCGCCATGCGGCGGGACGTGCCGCACGCGGTTTGAGGATGACGAAATGAGAACAAAGCATCCAGCGGTTTACATCCTCGCCAGCAAGCGTAATGGAACGCTTTACATCGGTGTCACGAGCGATCTCGCTGGCCGCATCTCCATTCACAAACAAGACATCATCGACGGATTCACCAAACGATATGGCGTCCACATTCTCGTTCACTATGAGTTTTACGATACGATGCCAGAAGCCATCGCACGCGAAAAACAACTCAAGAAATTTTTGAGAGCCAAGAAGATTGCTTTGATTGAAACCAGAAATCCTGGCTGGCATGACCTCTACGAGGAAATTCAGAACTAACAGGCCAGTAAGCCCGTCATCCTCAAATAGGGGGCCGTCCTTGGACGAGCATCCCGATTTGGGGATCCAGCGCAATG
>JANOKW010000187.1:0-8264 GCA_031419475.1 Hyphomicrobium sp.
CCATTAGGGGGGTTCCTCCCACGAATTGAACACTACGAGCACCAACGCTCCCCCGTCGAATGCCGGGACTTCGCCAGTTTTGCTCCTGCTATTTCTATCCTTGTTCCCATGCCGAGCGGCAAGCGCCCCCGGATAGACCGGCTGGATAGTTCCGTGCCTTTCGAGCACCGGCATGTATTAGCCCTACGGGGCCTCACTCGACAAGTACTTAAGTAGGCAACCAGCCACGTTCACGCTTGTTTCAGCCGGGACAAGAGGCCGCAAAAAATGGTTGCAACGACAAAGTCAGCCGTTGTGCCTGGATTGAGGCCCTTTTCCTTCAGCTTTGTGTCGAAAACTCTCAAGTGTTCGAGGGACTTGGGTGTGACGACGGGCCGCCAGTGAGGCTCGAGCTGTATTGCTCGTTCGCGGACGGAATGGGCGGCATCCGTACCATATTTGCGCGCGATGTGGCTATCCTCGAACGTGGCGAGCAGGACCATGTGCAGGGTCGAAACTGCGAGGTTGAAATCGCCGGTCAAGGCGCGGGCGTCCGTGAGCACGGGCAGGGCGAAATCAAAAATGTCTGCAAACGCCGTGACGTAGGCGTTGGCAATCCGGTCGCGGTCTTTGGCCAGATGCATGGCCGCGATCAAGGTCATGCGCGGGTTGGACGCGGTGACATCACCCTTTTCGACCTTGCCAAGGCCTGCCGGGTTTGCGTGCCGGATGGCTTCAAAGGCATTATCGGCGTCGTCCTCGTCGAGCATCGACAGTATGACGGCAAGGCGGCGGCGCAAGCCTGTGCCAACATCGACTTCGGCCGCAGCCTTGGCCAGCGGCGTGCACAGCAGGACGATGCCGAGATTGGTATTGACGCCGGTCGCGGCGAAGCTCGCTTTGGTCGCCTTCAGAATGCGTTGCCCGACTGAAAGCGCCGGATCAGCAATGAAGGGCGCCGCTGCATCCGCCGCGCGTTCAAAGTGATGAATGTCCATCCTGTGGCCGGGCGCAAAGATGTGCACGTTGCCGGGTTTGAGGGCCTGCAATTCGGCGCGGCAGGCGCTAATAAAGGCCGAAGTAATCTCGTCGCGTGTGCACGGTGCGCTCATCGGTCTGCTTTCAGGTCCGCGCGATGCTGACGAACTGTTTTCAGGAAATCCTCGGCGATGGCTTCGGCGATGTTAATACCGGCGACACTCTGCAAGCCGCGCCAGGCCGGATTGGAATTGACTTCCAGCACCTGCAATTCGCCGCTGGCGGTGCGGATGAGATCAATGCCCGCATAATCGGCATCGATGGCGCGCATCGCCGCCATGCTGATCGCGGTCATCTCGGAGCAGGGGCTGTGCGACTTGGCTTGGCCGCCTTGGTGGATGTTGGTAACCCAGTGTTTGCCGCGCCGTGTCATGGCCGCAATGACGCGATGGCGTGAAGCCAGGACCCGCCAATCCTCAAACACGTCATCCGAAGGCGTTACGAAATCCTGCATGTAATAGATATGATCGACAGCCTCGCCCGTCGGCAGCTCGGCCGCCGACGTGATGCGGCCAATGCCTTTGCCCTGACTGCCAAACAGCGGTTTCATTACGAGCGTTCGCTGTAGGCCCTCGGTGTATGCGCGCGCATGCGCTTCGGTCTCAACGACACGTGTGCGCGGTGTCGGAATACCAGCCTTGTGCAGCAGAAACGTCGTTTGTGATTTATCGACACAGCGTTCGATCACGCGTGCGTCGTTCCAAACCCTAACGCCGCTTTCACGTAGTGCGTGTAGCAGCCCCAAGCGAAACGTGATTTGTTCCAGTGTACCGGCTGAAATCGAGCGTACGAAGACGCCGTCAGGCAAGTGCCCGTCAAATTTTGGAATATCGATGCCGCTTGGCAATGCCGTATCGAACGCGCAATGGGGTAGCGACGAAACGGTGACCCGCGCGCCCATTTCTTCGAGCGAACGTACAATGCGCCGCGCGTGCCATTCTCCGCGCCCTTCTTCGATGAGGAGCGCGAAGTGCAGGCCGGCGCCGTTGGGCTTGGCGCTGGTTCGACGATCCCGATCGACGGCGGTGTTCTCAGATTCCCCTCCCCTCAGGGGAGGGGTTAGGGGTGGGGTGACGAGCTGGGCGGGATGCCGGTGTGCGCACATTGTCTGGTGTCTCGCTCATTCTTTCCAAACAACGACGACGTCTGAAGTCGGCAGCGATAGGGAAAGACGGCTTTTTAGTGATGCAGTGGCGCTCGCCAAGACCGTTCGGATATTTTCCAGATCTTCGTGTTGGTTCAGAAACATTTCGGTGGGCATAGTTATCGAAGGCAGTTCCGCCGTGGGATAGCCATCGGCTTTCGTCGGTGCTGGATAGCGGCCCGCCCAAACTACGATAGCGGTGAGCCGGTCACAGGTTTTGCGCTCGCCGGGCGACAGAGAAACATGCGCCTTCTCTGCTAGATATGACAAGTCATGCCGTTTTAGGTCGCTGCTCAGTTTTGTGTCGGAAATCAAAGCCGGGTTGTTCGCGACCACTATGCCCTTGAACAGATTTTCGAGTGCATATCCGTACAGTAGGTATGCGGGAACATAGTTTAGCGGCTGAGCTTCAATTTTGGCCGTTCCAAAATTATTTTCCTGTATCGACTTGGCTATTGCCTGATTGACTGCTTCTGACCATGCAGCCTGCACCTCAGGGATTCGAGATGAATTGTGTGAAACAAGTACCTCGGCTGACTCTGCAAGCTTACTAGCAGTCAAAAACCAAAATACAGGTGCTTGCATGGTCTCAAAATGATTAGCGGGGGCAGACACGCTTTGATGCCTCTCTCAGAATAGCAATTTGCTTCAGCTGTTGGCAAAAACACAAAGTGACCCAGAAGGTGTTGGCGGCACTTTTACCTTATAGCGGTCACCTGTCCCTCGGCGTCTCCCCACCCCTAACCCCTCCCCGCTGGGGAGGGGGACTCCACTTAAGCAAAGCTCGCATCGACAATCTCTGGGGCCAATTTTCCGGCATGGAATGACGCGCCGGTATCCATATTGGATACGGTAACTTGGGCCGGCGAGAACAACATCGGATCGATTTTGTAGAAGTCGCCGTTCACTTCCGAGAAAATTTCTGCGAACGGCTTACCGTAGGCGCTTGAGCCGGACGAAGGCAATCCGTCTGCCAGTTTCTTGGCGTCGGCGTCCGAGCCCTTGACGAAAAGATGGATGCGGCCGCCGTAGATGATGGCGTCGTTCGTGCGCCCCATGGCTTTGACGAAATCGGGGAAGGGCGGCGCGATAGGGCAGGTGCCGGTGCCGTCCACGATGTTTTCCAGGGGGAAGTGCAGCGTGTGCGCTTTGTGGATAGCGACTTCGAGCACGCGGGCGGCAATCTGTACCGTGCCAGCCAGGCTCCAGGTCGGCGCGAAGAGAATTGAGAGTCCGGATGGCTTTACGCCGCAAGCCTCTGCAACTTTGGCAATGACGGCGGCGGGCGGGGCCTTGTCACCTTCGATGACGAGCGCCGCTAGCTCCGACTGATCGGCATAGCCAAGCTCCTTGTAGAGTTCTTCGACGCGCGAAAGTGCACGCGCTGGGCCGGAACCGAGCGCAAAAAATCCCGACGCTTCGTCCGTAATTGTCCATCCGGCGTACTGGCTGCCAAGGCACGAGATGACCGGATTTGTCGAATGCACCACGACGCCGAGCGGCCATTTGGAAAGCGGAGACGAGGTTGTCAGTTGCACGGTGCCGAGGCCGCCCATGCACACTTCACCCAAGCGGCGGCCAGCTTCCAAGCATCCAACCGACTGGGCGCCGAGATCGATAAGACGTTCGCCTGAACTGCCCGTCGAAACGCCAACGCGCAAGCTCAGCGCGTCTGTGGCAATCTGATCGACGATTTTTGCGGCGAGCTTGGAAACGCTCGGATGTGGGGCCTGCATGGGACGTTGCTCCTTCAAGACTTTTCTGATGCTGTGTAAACGAGGTCGGCGAGCGTTGAAAGGCGGTCACGTGCGAGGCGTTCGGCCTCATCGGCGTTGACGCCATCGGCAAACACGGTCGCGATTGGGGTTTCGGCTGGAATCGGCGTGCCGGGGGCAGGGCGGTCAGCGGTCCAATCGGGCCAGTCGATGTCGCCTGCCGTTAGTGGGCCTTGGTCAGCGTAAAGGATGGCGGACGCGCGCGACTGCGCAGTTGGCAAATCGCGCTCTTGCCAGAGTTCGCGGCCTAAGCCTGCTTCGACGTGAGCGCGAAACAGATTGCCGCGAATATCGTCGAAGATGTCGAGCGTGGCACCGGGGCGCGGATTAATTTCGAGCAGGTAAGCCTTGCCGTCTTGCACAAGAAAATCGAACGAGATGAGACCGACGGGGTCCAACAGTTCGATTAGAGTGGCGGCGGCCGTCACCATGCTCTGTTCGGCCGCAGTTTCGCTATACTCAATGATCACTGCGCCGCCATAACGGTAGGGTTTGCGTTTCGAGGGAGCAGTCCATTGACGCGACAGTTCGAGCGCGACGCCACCTTTGCTGGCGACTGCGAATACCGATATCGGGGTTCCTTCGAGGCGGCGCTGAAAGTAATGTTTTTCCGATGCCTTTGAGTATGTCTCCAAGTCGCGGATGTGCGCGCCGCCAGCCCCGCCGATACGTTTGGCAAGCCACCCTTGCGCGATATCGGGTGGCGTCAATACGGTTTCCGGATGCGCAATACCAATCGACCTCAGAAGGGGAAAGAACTCAACTGGATCTTTAATCTGCCGCACGACGCCGGCTTTCGATCCTAAGAGCCGGTAACGCGCGTCTAAGCTTTCAATGAGTTTCGGTCTATTCTCGAAGCCAGATCCTAATACGATGCCAACAGGCGGCGAGGGCGCGCAGTCGACAAGTCCGTCCAGCGCTGCAAAGAGGGCTTTTGCTTTAAAGCCGTGCCGGATGGCATTGGGCAATCCTGTATAGAGGTCGGCCGCAGCGCGCGCATCCATATCGCCAAAGGCATCGACAACAAGCGGCAGGTATCCCGCGCGACGGGCGGACTGTGCGAGAGCCCTCCCGGATAATGCTGCAATCAGGATGGTTTGGCCAGTCAACGAATTTCCCTCTCCCCACACGCTTCACTTGCGTAAGGAGAGGGTCAGGGTAAGGGGCAGCCGCTTGTTCTGAGCGACTTTCTGCTCACACCTCAACCCTCTCCCCGTTAAGAGCCAGAGACGGGGGCGGGAGATCCCCGCCGATCAAGCACGAATGTTACGCCAACCCAGTCAACTGTTTTGACATCGCGTAGGCATGGCGGAAGTCGAGCATCAGCGGTTTGTCCGACGCCAGCATCTGTTTGAAAAGGCCGCTCTCGCACTTGTACTTGATGTCGCCGATGGCCAGCGCGCCAATGCCGAGCGCGTTGCAGCCAGAGAGCGGTGCACCGTCCATGAACAAGTCCAAGCCCTCGACTCCAGCCGGCGGCACGGCGTTAACATCGGCGATGACGATCAGGTTCTTCGCCAGGGCTTTGTGTTCGGCCGAGACGACCTGAACGCCGGCAGCGGCCGCCGCGAAGATGACTTCGGCGTTTGCGATGATATCGCGTTTCTGGTCGGCCGTTTCACCGGCAACCGGTTCGAGATCGACGCCGAAGCGTTCCCTCGAAACTGCGGCGCTCTTGATGACGCGATCAACGCCGCGATGGGCGACGAGCTGGACATCGGCGCCTTCAAGAGCCGCGATGATCGATGAGGCAAAGCCCACGACGCCGGTGGCGCCGAACACGGCAACTTTGACACCTTTCCAGCCGCGGCCGAACTTCAGTTTCAGCTGGCGCTCGACGCAGGCGACCATGGCGGCGGCCGTGGTGAACGATCCGGCAGGATCAGCGAATACCGAGCACTCGAACGGCGGCACCATCGCCTTCTTGGCGGCGTCCATCATGTCGAGCGCCATGAGCGCGTCCTTGCCGCCCATGAAAAAGCCGGTGCGCACGCCGTCGTTTGGTGGCCGGGAGAAGATCGCGTCTTGAATCAACGGCGTCACGTCGGCGACTTCGACATTTGTATAGGGGACGATCACTTTGTAACCGGCATCCGCTGCCATGTTCACGTCGAAGGGACTGACGTGTTTGCGCGGGTCGAGCATGTGCAGAATGGGCGTAGCTTCGCTCATAACGTTCTGATTCTCCAATTCTTTTTCTGATTAAGCTGGACCGATGCGGGCGCCCGAGTTGCGACCCTGGGCGATGATGATTTTAAGCCCGTCCGCTTTAGCCTCTTCGACCAAAGAATGATAGAGGCGTTGTGCCGCTTCCAAGCTGGCGACAAATGCGAAACCGGTTGGCCCCCAGGAGCTTTGGCCGATGCCTGTTGCGCCCATTTCGCGCATGCGGCCGGCAAGCCGGCCAACTGCGGGACTGGACCAAGGGCTGCCACCCTGAGCGTTGGCAAAGTGCCCGCCAACAATCTCTTGAATTTCCGAGAGTGCGGAACCAAACGCCGGAAGGTCGGCTTCTTTGACGCCTGGAATAAGCTTCATGAGGACGAGGCGGCAAATGTGGGCAGCAGCCGTATCGGCAAACGGCGGCAGGGCTTTGAACGCCTGCGTCTCCGCGTCCCCCGATACACCGGCTTGCGTTTGATCGAGTATCATCAAGACGCGCCAATCAGACGGAAATTCAGCACGCACTGTGAGGGGCGGGGCCGTATCGCGCTCACTCTTGCCGCCGTCGACCAGAAATCCGCCGCCCGTGAATGCCGCAAGGCCGATGCCGGAGCGCGCGCCGCGTTCGCCGAGCTGGGCGAGGCCATAGGCGGTCAAGGCGTGGCCTTCTAGATGCGCGGTGCCAGCGCCAATAGCGAGTGCCAACTGCGTTCCCGATCCAAGTCCAGCGTGCGCGGGTATGGCCTCCTCAACGACGGCCGAATAGGCACTTCTGGCGCGGGCAACGGTATATTTTTGCAGAAGCTTCAGCGCTCTGTCGCTATCCGGACCGGCGGCCGAAAAATCCTGCGTACGGGTAATCAAGATGCGCGTTTCAGGCTTGTCGACAGCCAAGCCGATGCTACCGAAGCGCCGTCCGAGCGAGCCGTTGAGATCGAGAAATCCAAGGTGTAGGCGAGCGGGAGCTGTCACGCGCACACCAGCGGGGGACGGGCTCTTCTGGTTCACGGGGGCAAGGGTCCTTTTTGGCGGCGGGAATGGTTTGCACTCTCTATCACAGCGGAGTTAGGGTCATTCCAGACGATTGTCCAGCCAGCCGAAGCGAGGATAAGATGACGGCCGAGCGCGAAAAACCCATGACGGAAGCAGACGTTAACGCCTGGCTCAAGGCCCATCTGCCCGATTGGCGCCTTGAAGACGGCTGGGTGCGGCGGACCTACAAGACGTCGAGTTGGAAGGGCACCTTGATGGTGATCAATACCGTCGGGCATCTGGCGGAGGCCGCCTGGCACCACCCGGATATCACCGCATCCTATGCCTGGGTCGAAGTCCGGCTAACGACGCATTCGGCCAAAGGCATCACGTCGAAGGATTTGGAACTTGCCAAGAAAATCGAGGAGGTCGTGCTTTGGCAACCGGGCAAAGAAGGCAAAGGCCTCGAAGGCACGCCCGCCAGCGATTTGCGTTTCTCGTACATTAAGTATGATTGAGTTTCAGCGGATGCCGGTGTCCACGAATGTCGAAGCGGCCAACTAAGCCCGCGTCCCTTTTCGATGCAGCCATCGGGCTTGGTTCGAATATCGGAGATAAGGTAGAAAACATTGATCGAGCGATTGCGCTGCTGACAGCGGATGGCCGCGTCAAAGTTGTCGCCCGCTCGCGCGATTATCGCTCAGCCCCGTGGGGGATTGCTGAACAAGATTGGTTTGTGAATGCGTGCGTGACGGTTCAAACGGATTTGAGCGCGCGCGCATTGCTGAAGCTCTGCCAAGACGTGGAAAACAACATGGGCCGCGTGCGAAAGCAGAAGTGGGGCCCGCGACTAATAGACGTCGATATCTTGACGTATCGCAATCAGGCCATCAATGAGCCTGATCTGACAGTGCCGCATCCCCTCATTGCGGAGCGTGGTTTTGTGCTGATCCCACTCAACGAGGTTGCGCCGGAGATT
This sequence comes from Hyphomicrobium sp., assembly GCA_031419475.1. Classification (GTDB taxonomy): domain Bacteria; phylum Pseudomonadota; class Alphaproteobacteria; order Rhizobiales; family Hyphomicrobiaceae; genus Hyphomicrobium_B. Next base: position 8,051 of record JANOKW010000187.1, read on the forward strand.
GTTGTCCATGGCCAGAGTTTGCAGTCATTGATTGAGGCCGTTGATGTGCGCGATGTCGTGGCGATGGATGACGATAGCTTGCGCAAATGACAAGCGCCGCGAAGGATGACCCTCGCGGCGCAGAATTCTTCGGTCAAGTTCGCGCGAAAATTACTTCGCGGTCTTGAGATATTCGATGACGTTGTCGAGGTCGGCCGCGTCCTTCAGACCCATG
>JANOKW010000188.1:0-2185 GCA_031419475.1 Hyphomicrobium sp.
TGCGTAACTGGCTTTGCCATAGGTCTAGGCCTTCAAAATGGGTCTCGCGGAGATGTCCGGATGTTGCGGCACCATAGCCATGGAGGCTGCCCTGTCAAGGCGCCTCAGCCCGCCAACCGGGGGATCAGGTCGCGGCGGAACAGCCCATCCTGCTCGTAATAGAAGGGCACTCCGGCGCGCGTGCCGCCGTCAGGGTCTCTAAGGCGCGCTTCGACGTCGCCAAGGATGATGCGCGTGATCACAGGCAGGTCGAGGTCCCGGGCGTCTTGAAGAGTGAACCACCGGAGGTCGGCAAATTCCCCGTCTCCAACTCCTGTTTCATGACCGGCGTGTTTCCGGTTGGCGAGAAAGAAGCGCGTATCGTAGCGGCGCGGGCGGCCTGGCGGCGTGATGGCGCGGGCGATCGTCGTGAGGGGCGCGAGACAAGGCCGCAGGCGCCGCGCGCGGAACGCCGGCCAGACATCGGCGAGCAAGTCGTCGACAGCGGCCGTTGCGCCAAGGGCCACGCCCGTTTCTTCAAACAGCTCCCGGATGGCGGCAAGTGCGATGGTTGCCGCCCAGGTGGGGTTTGTGTCGTCGGCAAAGCCGTGCATCAGGGCGGCTTCGTCATGGGGCGCTAAGTGATCCCGGCAAACGATTGCTCGATCGCTTGCTTCCACTCGGCCGCCCGGAAAAACCCACTTATTCGGCAGGAAAACGTTATCGGGCTGGCGCAACCCCATGAGGATGCGTGCGCCGTCGCCTGTGGTATCGGCCAAGACGATGGACGCAGCGTCTAGAATAGCGGGTGCAGAGGTTCTCATTTTTGGCGCCGGCTATGTAAGCTCAATGCGCGGGGCGCGCGGCTCGGCGGGCGGAATGTCCACGCCTTCGACTTCTGAGCCGCCAAAGCCATGCATGCGGCAGGCCCACTGATAGCCAATCAGCGCGCCCTTCACGCGCGGCAGAAGCCACAAGCTCATGATCACCAGCAGCGGCAGCCAGATCGCGAGATGCACCCATGTCGCCGGCGCATACATCTTCTCGGCTGCGAGAATGCCGCCGACGATAACGTGCCCGGTGATCATCATCGTGAAATAGGGCGGTGCGTCGTCGGCACGCTGGTGGTGCAACTCTTCCGTGCACCCGGGACACGCGTCGTTGACCTTGAGATAACTCTTATAGAGCGGGCTGACGCTGCATGCCGGGCACGTCTGCCGCCAGCCGCGCTTGAACGAGCCCCAGGTATCGCGCGCCAGTTCCGGAGGTATCGAATTTGTCGAGATCGGCATGGGTGTTGTCCTCGGTGGTGGTCAGTGCAAGAAGGGGGGTGCAAAAGCCTGTTTGCAACGGACTGGCACCAGTATGGCCAGCAGCGCGCTCGGGACAAGTGAGCCCATGGCCGCAGTGGGTAGCAGGCGGCGGGAGCCGTAGCTCGCGGGTGAGCACTTTTGCGCTGCAAGCGCGCGAGTGGTGGGCGAACCCCGACAGCCGCAGCGACAATGAAAATTGAGAGTTCGCGCGCCACTGTCTCAACCGCGATCTCAGCGGTCCAAATTAACGTTGAGGCGTTCGCAGAGATCGCCGCTTATCGCATGATCGCATCGCGACGCCCGGCCGTGACGATGAAACATAGGCTTGGTGCAAGCGGCACGTCTCTTCATTGCAGACGGATTATTGCGGACGGACAGAAAGCCGCCGCCAAAAATATGCGGTATAGCCCACTGTGGCTTTCTGTCCGTACCGTCATTCCGGACGAGCAAAAACTGCCAACGCCCAGGCGGCTGCGTTACTCCGCTACCGCTTTAAGAGATTACACTCATTCATCTAAGGTTGGGTCGATAGTCCGGCACCGTACAAAACGGCGATCAGGCCTGGCTATTTCTTGAGGTCTCAAAATTCATTTGGTATAGTTTGCAGGGCGAACTAATCTGCGGTCGAAGTGCTAGGATCCAACCCTTCGTCTCGCGAAGCTATGATCGAACAAAAAGACATTCGTAATCGCCTGCTGACGGGTCTCTCGCCGGCTGATTTCGGCCTATTGGCTCCCTTCCTCGAGCCCATCGAACTTGATCGGGATTATGTTCTGGTCACACCAAACAAGCCAATTGAATATGTCTACTTTATCGAACCTGATTACGCACCATAGTCAGCCATTTTCTGGCCACGCGAATCTTCGATTTCTGACGTCTTCGCAAGGAGATGT
>JANOKW010000189.1:0-5033 GCA_031419475.1 Hyphomicrobium sp.
CGGCAACAGTGGATCGATGATCGACCATTCGGAATCTGTGAGCTCGTAACGGCGCAGCTGTCCCATCTCAACCTCCTCAGTTGAGACTGTGAATCACTGTTCGCGCCGTTTGGGAATCCAGTTTATGAGTTTATGACCTAAGGCAAGGACGCAAACGCCGCATGAACGGCGATAAATCGCCGCCTTGCCCCCTCAAGGTGCTGCGTTCTCGTGGCGTTGGCGGGGGAGCTGTGCTTATTTGGGGTTTGAGGTGTGAGGCGTTCTGATGAAAAGCCGCCAAGATAAGACGGGCGAACAAAAATTCTCCTGCCGGAAAGGCTGGTTGTGGAACCAACCATTGGCTGGGCTGGGACCCATGCGTATTTGGGAGTTCACTTGGGAGTTCACTAGAGAGTTCATTTGCGAGCGCGTCTCAAGAACGGCGAGGCTGCCGCACGTCTTCGTTATCCTTGGCTTTGCAGCAATGAGTATTGCCCCGGCTCTTGCGGCGAGAGCGCCATACCTTGGTGGCACAGTCCTTAGTGGCACAGATCTTGGTGGCACAGCTCCTGGTAATCCGGCGGCGCGCGAGGTGACGGCTCCAGACATTCCGTTCCCGTCTCAGCCGGGTTTTGTTGCTGGGCCGACAATCGAACGTGTTGTGATGAGCGCTTCAGGAGCAATACGCGTTGAGGGCCGTGGCGCGCCATTCTCCTCCATTCATGTCGGGGTCAATGCCAAGCCGGTTGGGCAACCCACTGCGGGCGCTGATGGACGCTGGCGCTTGAATGCGGCCGTGGACGCTTCGTCAGGCGATATCGTCATCACAACGTCGGCACGAGATACGGGTGCGCTGTGGCCGGTTCCGGGGCACGCCGTGCATGTTGCTCTTCCATCGGTGTCGCTTGCGGCTCAAGACCACGCGCAACCCTCGCGCAGCTACGAATACGCGCGCATTGGACTGTTATCGAAAGTGCCAGAAACAATCGTGACGCGCGTGCGCGTGGCGGGAGACGCCTGGAGTGAAACTGGTAATCTGCTGAACCCTACTCTGCGCGCGGGTAACGGCAAGCCATTCAAATTGGCCCAGGCCGACACTGCGCCCGCCGCGCCATCGGCTGCATCTCCACCAAAACCCGCAGCCGATGCCATCGTGCCGCCCGTCAAGCGCGAAGCTCCCAAAACTCCGGCAGAGGAACCGGCCACCGTTCCAGCTGCGGCACCTGCAGCGCCCGAACTTTCCGCACCACCTGCTCAGCCAGCTGCGGCACCTGAGAAAAAACAGCAACCCGCTCCGTCGCAGAGTGCGAGTAAAGCGCCGCCCCCGCCGCCTGATGTAGGCGGAATGTTTTCGCGCGTGCAGGATTGGCTGGCGCGGGCCAATCGCGAGTATCAGGGGACGATCGTCAAACAACTGTCGCGGCCATCAACGGGTGGCGCGGACGCTGTTGCGGCGGCAAAAAAGCGCGAGATTGAAACGGCGGTCGAGGCGACAAAAGCGGCAGAAGCCAAACGGCTTGAAGACGAAAAGAAGCGCGCCGAACAGGCAAAGGCAGAGGCGGCGAAATCTGACACTGCCAAGGCAACCGAGGCTCGCAAGAAAGCCGAGGAACTGAAGCAAGCGGCCGAGAAACGAGCGGCGGAGGACGCCAAGAAGGCCGCAACAGCAAAACTTGCAGATGACCAGAAGGCTACCGAAGAGCAAAAAAAAGCCGAAGCCGCGAAGCAGGTTGAGGCGGCTAAGCAAGCCGACGCTGCGAAGAAACTCGAAGAGCAAAAACGCGCTGACGGCGCGGCGAAGTCGGCAGCGGCCGAGAAGACTGAAACCGCCCGCGACGTCGAAGCGGAAAAACTCCGAGCTGCGAATGAGGCGGCCCGCCTTGGCGAACAAAAGCGCGTTGAGGAACAAAAGCGTGCCGAGCAGCTGCGCCAGCTCGAAGCCAAGCGTAAATCGGTGGAAGACGCGCAGCGCAAGTCCGATGAGGCACAACGCAAAGCGGATGAAGCCAAGCGCAACGCGCAAGCCAGAGTCAAATCAGAGGAACGGCCGCGCACGGAGCCAAGTGCGACTGAACAACGCCCGCCTGAACAACGACAGGCCGAACCGCGCCAACCAGAACCGCGAGCGAGCGAAACGGCCGTCGATACCTCCAAGCACCGGCGCCTGACAATTACGATCAATCCCGAGCCGATTGTCCGCCCGCGCGCCGAACCAACTTCAGGGCGGCCGGAAGTCACGCCGCCGGCTCCAGAGTTCAAAGACCAAACGCTGGTGGCTGACCGAAGCGCAGTAGAAGATGGAGTTTATGCTGGCGGCACGCGGTTGCGTCAGCGCATCCGGGTTTATCGCGAGGCGACCTACCGCGATACGGGCCGGTATGCGCGCGGTCCCGCCGTCAAGCGCTGGGTATGGCGTAAGTACGGAGCGTGTTCCGCAGCCGGGCGCAAAGCATTCGCGCCGCGCCGCTACGTCGTCAGGCGTGGCGATAGTCTGTGGCGCATCTCAGAGCGCCACTACAACGCGGGCCGTCTGTATTCGCGGATCTACCGCGCCAACCGCGACCGCATCCGCGATCCGGATCTGATCTATCCGTGTCAGCGGCTTTTGCTGCCAAGGCGTTAGAGATTGCAGCCTAGAGTGCGTCGCCCGCGCTGGCGGCGCGTGTCATGTGCCGCATTGGACATTCGGGCTCCCGCACCCTAAATACGCACCATGATGCAACGCGAAATTTCCGAGCCGCGCGCGGCGGAGCGAACGGGCCATGCTGGGCGCTTTGAATTGTCTTCAGAACAAAAACGCGTTCTGAAAGGACTTTGGCCGCATGTGTGGCCACACGACCGGCCAGACCTCAAGAAAACCGTTCTCTGGTCACTTGTGCTGATCCTGATCGCCAAGGTCGTGACCGTGATGGTGCCCTATACTTTGAAATGGGCGACCGACGCGCTCGTCGCGGCAGGTGGCGGCAAGGTGCTCGAAAGTGAAAGTGTCGGTTGGCTGATCGGCGCGCCGGTGCTGGCAAGTATTTTTTATGGCGCGGCGCGCATCGTGATGACGCTGCTGGTGCAAACGCGCGAAGGCATGTTCGCCAAAGTCGCAATGCACGCCGTGCGCAAACTCGCACTCAACACGTTTGAACACATGCACCGCCTGTCGCTGCGCTTTCATCTTGAACGCAAGACCGGCGGTCTGACGCGCGTGCTGGAACGCGGGCGCGCGGGAATTGAAAACATCACGCGCATGGCGCTGATGACGCTGCTGCCGACAATCGTTGAATTTCTGCTGATCATCGGCGTGTGTGCGATTGAATTCGATTGGCGCTATATCGTCACCATCGTGTCGATGATTGTCATCTACTTGTGGTTCACGATTCTAGCCACCAACTGGCGCGTCGCCATCCGCAAGACCATGAACGACAGCGACACGGACGCCAATACGAAGGCTATCGACAGCCTGTTGAATTATGAGACGGTCAAATACTTTGGGGCCGAACAGCGCGAAGCGCAGCGCTACGACAAGTCGATGGAGACTTACGAGAAGGCGAGTATCAAGACTTACACCTCGCTCGCCGTGCTCAACACGGGGCAGGCCATTATCTTCACGATTGCTCTGACGATCTGCCTTGTCATGGCGGCGCAGGACGTGGTGGCCGGCAAGCAGACGGTCGGGCACTTCGCCATGGTCAATCTGCTTATGCTGCAACTTTTCATGCCGTTGAACTTCATGGGCATGGTGTACCGCGAAATCAAACAAGGTCTGACCGACATCGAAAAGATGATGGAGGTGTTGGACAAGAATCCCGAAGTAGCGGATAGACCGAACGCCAAGGATCTCAGCGTCAATGGCGGGGCGATCCGCTTCGATCATGTGAAGTTCGCCTATGATCCCGAGCGCGTCATTCTGAAAGACGTGTCGTTCGAAGTGCCGGCTGGCAAAATGTTCGCCATCGTCGGGCCGTCGGGTGCCGGCAAATCGACAATCAGCCGTATCCTCTTGCGCTTTTATGATGTGACAGGCGGGGCGGTGACAATCGATGGCCAAGATTTGCGCGCCATAACGCAGAAGTCTCTGCGCGCCGCGATCGGCGTCGTGCCGCAGGATACGGTTTTGTTTAACGATACGATTTTCTACAACATCAAGTACGGCCGTCCCGAAGCGTCGCGCGCCGAGGTCGAAGAGGCAGCTCAGCTCGCGCAGATCGACGGCTTCATGAAGGCGCTTCCCGACGGCTACGACACGATGGTGGGCGAGCGCGGATTGAAATTATCCGGCGGCGAGAAACAGCGGGTTGCCATTGCGCGCACGATTTTGAAAGGCCCGCCGATCCTGATCCTGGACGAGGCGACGAGCGCGCTCGACAGCCACACGGAAAAGGAAATTCAGGACGCACTCGACCGCGTTTCGAAAAACCGCACCACGCTGGTGATCGCGCACCGGCTATCGACGATTGTGCACGCCGACCAAATCCTGGTACTCGAAAAGGGAAGCCTCGTCGAGCAGGGGACGCATGCGGAGTTGATTTCCAAGGACGGGCTATACGCCAGCCTATGGGCACGCCAGCGCCAAGCCGAAAAAGCCCGCGAGGATCTCGCGCATGCTTTGGAGGAAGCCGAAAAGACCGGGGCCATACGTCCCGGCGATTCTTTTCTCGTTAAGGCTTAACGGCCCACTTTTTTTTCGGCAAAGTTTTCCCCGCCCTTGCCCGGCAAGGTACACTGCGGGTGTGCGTGGATCGACTGCGCGCTTGATGGCTGTTTGAAAGGACTGCAGTGGCGAACGGACCCGAAACATTAACCAACCGGTTGTGGCGCTTGGCTGTGATCGCCATCTGGTCGCTGCGCCAGATCCTGCGCGCCGCGTGGTCAATCGCGCGCGGGCCCATCATTGCGGCGCTGCAAGTTATTGCGGCTCTTATCGTCCTTTTCGAGGAGTGGGGCTGGAAACCGCTGTCCGAGCTTTTGGCGCGGCTGGCGAAGTTTGCGCCGGTTGCCGTCATCGAACGATGGATCGCGAGGCTCGGTCCCTACGGCGCGCTCGTTGTGTTTGCGCTGCCGGC
>JANOKW010000190.1:0-6140 GCA_031419475.1 Hyphomicrobium sp.
CCCTCGAATCATCGAGATCAGTGTGCCATAGTCCGGCAGTTAGTCAGAGGTTCCTTAACATGTCAGCGAAATAGAGGATCTTATGAAGCTTGACGTTGCCAAGTTCGTCGGCCTGAGTATTTGCGCAAACAAAATGCACCACGTCCTTAAACTTGGCTCTGTCGAAAGTCGGTTGTAGATCGTCTTGCATGGCTTTCTCCTGATCTAAAGAGTAGCAGGAACGAATCGCGAACTCAAGGCCGGACGTTCGCCGTGGTGTATTTCAGCGGACTCTTATCCACAAGCTGTTTCCCACCGCAAAATTTCGCTCCGTCACGCGAGGTCCGGCTCCCTCTGCTAGCCTTTCCCAATTGATTCGTTTGATGCGCAGCACGCCTCGCGCGGGAGAGATCCATGGCCACGTCCGCCCAACGCAAAGACCCGCTTGAAACAGAAGCCCGCGCAGCCGCTGCGGAGGCCGCGCGTGTTGCCCGCGCCGAGACCTACGAACAGGCTGAAAAAGCCGCCCCTGGCGTCACCAAACTGCAGAAAGCCAAGGCTGCGGCAACTGAAGCAGCCAAAGCCAAATGGCATGAGTTTACCGTGGACGTGTGGATCACGCCCTTCAACTCGGTCGAATTTGGTTTCTGGAAGCGCGACCGCAACAAAGGCAAATCGCGCCAGTTCACGACCGATATGGACGTATTCGCCGAGATCATCGAAAACGGCGAGCGCACGGGCGTTCTGGGTTACCGCAAGGAACTCTGGAACGAGGCAACGGGCATGGATAAGCGCCTTGTGTTCAAGCTGTTCTCGGAAGGGCTAAACTGGTGCGCCAGCATGGATCTGATGCTCGCCCGCTCAATTCAGCAGACCATTGGCGCGCGTGGCGTGCCCGTCACCACGTATTCGATCAATACCAATGATGACGACTACATCATTTATCTCGAGCGCTCGGCCAACAAGTGGCCGCTATGCCCTGAGCACTTCTCATTCTTCATCATGGACGATGGCCAGCCGCGCTTCTATCGCCTCGCGCGCGATATCATCAACATCGGCGGCGACTACACGCTCATCGATCAGCACGGCGAAACGGTCGGACATCTCGACGGGGCTATTGTCACCATCGGCGGCAAGTGGCACGGCACCGTGCGCAGCGATCATGCGGATCCCCGCATCATGATGGTCATGAAGATGTTTGCCGGTATGCTCCTGTTCAACAAGCCCGTGCGCCGGCACGTGAAAGCACTTGCTCAAGACATCGCGGCAGGGCGCATCGTGCCCGATCTCCAACGTCAGGAATCTGACCTCTACATGAATCCGCGCCGTGTGCGCTGAGACGGTTGCTGCGGCGTAGGCAAGCGCTTCCTCAGCCTATTTATCGGGCAGTTTAAGCGCGCGATCAGATTAAATATAAGGCACACGTGTCAGGCAGCCTGATATATAAGGCGGCATAACTAGTTGAATTAAATAATTAAAACATAGAATTAGAGATTTGGCACAATTCTTGATCACTCTGCCCGACTAACGGCTGACCGCTCAACATGAGAGCGGTTGCCCGGCGAGTAGCCAAAAACGGCGAAGGGGTGAGGGGAAGAATGGAACAACAACAGGGCTCGGACGTATTTTTTCTGCTGATAGGCGCGATACTTGTATTCGCGATGCACGGCGGGTTTGCGTTTCTTGAAGTCGGCACTGTCCGTCACAAAAATCAAGTCAACGCACTCGTCAAAATCCTCGTCGATTTCGCGATCTCGACGATGGCTTATTTCTTAATCGGCTACACGATCTCCTATGGCGTGAATTTCTTCGGCAATGCCGAGACGATCAGCACCGGCCAGGGGCTCGATCTCGTCAAGTTCTTCTTCCTCGCGACGTTCGCGGCAGCGGTTCCGGCGATCGTCTCCGGCGGCATCGCAGAACGCGCGCGCTTCACACCGCAGTGTGCGGCGACAGCGTTGATGGTGGGTCTCGCTTATCCGCTGATCGAAGGTGTGTTCTGGAACAAAAACTTCGGACTTCAGGACGGACTGTTCACAGCCATTCTCGGCGCGCCCTTCAAGGACTTCGCTGGATCGATTGTCGTCCATGCCTTCGCCGGCTGGGCAGCCCTTGCAGCGGTCCGCCAGCTCGGCGCCCGTATCGGCCGTTATGATCGCGGCCGCCCGATCAGCCCGCCGCCGTCATCGATCCCGTGGCTCGCCATGGGCTCGTGGCTGTTGTGCATCGGCTGGTTCGGCTTCAACGTGATGAGCGCACAGAGCCTCAAGGGTATCTCTGGGCTTGTGGCGATGAACTCGCTGCTCGCGATGTGTGGCGGCATTCTTGCCGCGCTATTCGCCGGCCGTAATGACCCAGGTTTCGTTCACAACGGCGCGCTTGCGGGCTTGGTTGCAGTTTGTGCCGGCTCCGACGTCATGCATCCGCTTGGTGCCTTTGTCACCGGAGCGGTCGCGGGCGTATTGTTCGTCACAATGTTCCAGGTTTCGACCAACAAATGGCAGGTCGACGACGTGCTCGGTGTTTGGGCGTTACACGGCCTCTGCGGGCTTTGGGGCGGCATTGCCTGCGGGATCTTCGGTCTCAAAGTCTTCGGCGGTCTGGGTGGCGTGACGTTCGCTTCTCAGCTCGTTGGCTCTGTTGGCGGCGCCGCGTTTGGCTTCCTCGCTGGAACGATTGTCTACTGGCTGGTCGATAAGGCCTTCGGCTTCCGCATGAGCCCGGATGACGAGCGCCAGGGCGCCGACCTCGCCATCCATAAGATCGGATCGAATCCAGAAGACGATGTCCGGATGGGTCGCATTTAAAGCGCCGGATCAGGCCGCGAAATATAACGGGCTGGAGGTCGTCTCCGGCCCGTTTTTCTTTTGAGCTGCGTCCGTGCCGTCCTAGCTGACTGTCCGTTCTGCCGCTACGCTCACCGGCATTATTGGTCTGCACGGGAGACATTCGAAATGCCGAAAACAATTTCAACGGCACTTGCTGCGCTAGTGCTTCCGATGGGTGCGCTCGTGGTCATCGCCGACGACACCGGCTTTGCGTCCTCACATACACTCCGCAAAGAGGGCGGCCGTTTGTGCATGGCCGATCATGCGCATACGGGTTCCGGGACGGCCGCGTCCAAAGACGCAGCAAAAGCCGCAGCAATCCGGGCCTGGGCCGATTTCACAAACCAGGAATACGGCTCCGATTGGGCTCGTTTCGGACGCGCTGCGGGTGCCGCGACGCGCTATACAAAGGAAGAAAAAGGCTGGACGGCAACGGTCGACGCAAGGCCCTGCAAATAAACTCAATACATCGGTATATGCGCTGAAGCCGAATTGGGGGAATATTACCCCAGAAATGAAAAGGCCGGTGGCGCATCCCGCAGCCACCGGTCCATTCACATTCAGCGTGCGCTTCAGCGCTGCCCAACAGCTTGTCTCAAATGTGTCCCGCGCCCGAGTGCCCTATCTCAAGAGCACAGAACACAAACCATTGAGATTTAAGCTGCTTTCTTTTTTGCGGTCTTCTTCGCGGCCGGCTTACGGGCTACGGTCTTCTTAGCTGCCTTCTTGGCGGCTGGTTTCTTTCTCTTCGCTGCTGCTTTAGCCATAGGATTTAGTCTCCCTCTAGAGTTCGAATCAGCTCGAACAAATAAAACATGCAGATGTTCGAGGAATTTGTTGACTGCTAAATTGAATTGTGTGTGCAGATTTTTGGAATAAGGAGGGAAACTGTTGCGTGAAAGCCGCAATTTTTCGATTTTTGAATGGGATATGGCGAAAGCCTGAGACAAGAATTGCGGAATGAGAGGTTCATCTCAATTCGCTTAATTAAAGAAACGGATTTATTCAGCGAATGCGAATTCAATTCTGAAACTTTTTTTGCAATCGTATCCTAACCGAAAAAAACCTGCTTTGGGTCCGCAACGAATTGACGAAGTCTCAAGCTGCTTCGTGCGAAACCCGCGCATAGTGATCGAGTGCTGCAAGATAGAGCACGAAACGGTCTTCAAGCATTTCGGCTGCTACCGACATATAATCAGCACCGATGGGCACAATGTCAGCTATGACGTCGCCGTGGTCGATCTGGAGATCTCGAGCATACTTTCGCGCGATGGCCTGCATCGGCGAGTTTTCGGCAAGGCACGAGAGGATTAAATGCCGGACGCCGCGATTGCGCGCCGATCGAATGATCAGGCCCATTAATTCGCTTGCCAGGCCGTGATTGGTATGTCCGGTCTCGACGGAGAATGCGGCTTCCGCAGTTTTGCCCCAAAATGCACTGGCGCGTTTTAATTCGCCGGCGGCTCTCAGATGACCGTTCTCGAAAAAGCCATACACGAGGCTGCCGGCGTCGCCCGCCTTCAAGGCGTAGGCCGCAACGTAATCGTCCGGCACGCTGTTGGCGAAGCGGAGGCGGCGGCTGTCGGGGTCGAGCCGCAACAAGTGGTCACGGAACAACACCGATTCGGTTGGCAGAAGCTTCCGGAAGTTGCCGTGAAGGTTCTGATGCGTTGCCAGTTTCGCCGATATCATCGCGTCTCCTTGCGGTTCCGGTGAATATGAGTTTGGACCTCAACGTCGCCCTCTCAGTTAAGCTTAGATTTTATATGGAATTACAGTGTCATAAATGCATGTCAGATCTGTGCGGAAAATCGTCACTACTAGGTGATCCCGACACTGGAAAGGCCCAGCTACCGGCCCTCTCGCACCGTCTGGTGACATTCGGCCGCACAATTGCGGGCACGCGACCAAGGCTGATTTTTTTGCCGTTGCGGCCGCAACGCAGTTAGGCAAGTACAGCCGGGCGCATGTCATTGAATCGGGAAACATGACGGGGACAGTTCTCAAACATTACAACAAGCGTCTGATTCTGGCTGAACTAGAGCCGGATGACGCGCAGCGCGACCTCGCCGTTCGTTTAGATCAGTTGCAATGTGCGCTACGCGATGCCACGCGCCGCAATGGTGTTTTTCAGAATCTCTTTCATCACCTCTTTCAGCGCAAGAATCCGGCGCTGCCACGCGGGCTCTACATTCACGGGGCTGTCGGTCGCGGCAAGACGATGCTGATGGATTTGTTTTTCGAGGAAACGGACTTCGAGCCAAAGCGCCGGGCGCACTTTCATGAATTCATGGCCGATGTTCACGATCGTATTGCAGCAGCACGTGCTGAAGTGCCCGGCGATCCGATCCCGCATGTCGCGGCGGCTTTGGCAAAGGACGCGAACTTGCTTTGTTTCGATGAGTTGCACGTCACCGATATTGCCGACGCCATGATCCTTGGCCGCTTATTTCAGGGGTTATTCGCAGCCGGCACAATTGTCGTGGCGACGTCGAATGCAGCGCCCTCAGGGCTTTACAAGGATGGATTGAATAGGCAGCTATTTCTCCCGTTCATCGATCTCCTTGAACGGCACATGGACGTCGTGACACTCGACGCGCAAAAAGATTTCCGGCTCGATAAGCTTGCCGGTGCCACGCTCTATTTCACACCAGTTGATATTGCCGCCAAAGCCGGCCTCGACGCGCACTGGGCGAGGCTGACGGGCGGCCATCCCGGAAAGCCTCACAGCCTCGAATTTAAGGGCCGCAAACTCGTCGTGCCGCTCGCGTCGATGGGCGTGGCGCGCTTTTCATTTGCTGAACTCTGTGAGCAGCCGCTTGGCACACTGGATTATCTCCATATCGCTCACGCTTTCCACACGGTCATCGTCGATGGTATTCCACGCATCGGCCCGGACCGGCGCGATTCTGCCCGCCGTTTCATCAATCTGATCGACACACTCTATGACAACCGGATTTGCCTCATCGCCTCAGCCGACGCAGAGCCAGAGCAGCTCTACCGGCCGGGGCCCGGCGCCGACCTATTCGACCGCACGGCCTCCCGGCTCATGGAAATGCGCAGCGAAGCCTATCTGGCAAAGCATTCCTTGCCTCGTGGGGGTCTGACCCCTCACAGAAAAGAGGAAAGCTAAGACGGGCTGTTCGTGTGAGGGGTCTGACCCCTCGGCACCGACTTTGGTTCCAAGCTGGCCCAGGGGAATCGGGTGAACATTAAGTCTGGGCTATAAGGCTTGCCAGGAAGTCGTCGTCCCAGGCGGCTATTTTGCGTTTGACGCGCAGGCTGTCCTTTCCGGGCGCGCGTCGCAAGATGTTGCTCGCCATGTGTTTGACG
>JANOKW010000191.1:0-11315 GCA_031419475.1 Hyphomicrobium sp.
ACGACCTTGCCAAGGTCGGGGTCGAGGGTTCGATCCCCTTCGCCCGCTCCAATTTCTTTTGTGTCTAAAAATCGCCGAAACCAACCTGGGCGCATCTCACGATGCGCCCGTTTGTTTTTTGCATGATTTCTAGGTGGCTTACCAATCGTGGCGGCGTGCCCGCGTCCAGCCATAGCTGCCCTGCCGCACTAACCACCTGCTCGTGGCGAACACCCGTCACCGCAGCGTGATGGATGACGTGCTGCCCGCCCGCCCGCACAACCACCTGGCGGTGCACCCAGCTGTGAACCGGCGGCGTGTAGACTTTCTGCGCTGACGCAGGACGGATCAGAACCGGCTTTGCAACCGTTTCGTAGACGGCTGGCGTCACATGCGCGACCCGGCGTGCCGGTGAGACAACAATGTGGCGCTGAACTTCGCGCGTGACGGCTGGCACTTCAACTTTGCACATTTTCTCAGCGCGGCCGAGGAAGCCGCGCCGGTGTTCCCAGCGCATGCTTGCGGGATGCACAACAACTGTTTCACGGACGGTTCTCGTGACAGCCGGTACGCCGGCATACGACGTGCGCGCCGGCGCGACGAGAACGCGTTCGGACCGGTGACCATATTGCGCCGGTATTTCGATCGCGCTCCAGCGGCCAGGAGACACGACAACGCGCTCTGACCTCGTTTCAACAACGGGCGGCGTGCGAACAACCTGGGTGAAGCCAGGACGCACGATAACTGAGCGCGCGTGAGTTGCATAAACGTCGGGCCGCCGGACTTTTTCGTAGCACGCGATCTCCCGCCCGCCCCGTCCGCAACCGTGATCGAAAGCAAGCGCTGCGCCGGCAAATGCCGCGCTGGCAGCGGCCACGGCAATGGCGGCCAAAGAACCTTTATGCATCTTGGAAACTCCTGCTGAGTACGCCATAAGGGCCGCAGTTTGACCGGCCTAATCGTCCAGAGGCGCCTCTCTGCGGAAGACAATAAACCAAGTCAGCTTGCCGCCGAAGGACTAGCCGCAGGTTTGGTAAATCTGGTAATCGTTGGGGGGCGTCGAAAGCGCTTTCGACCGTGCGACCCTTCGATCTCGCAACCGAATATAAAGGACCGTGCAGACCATGCTTCCTTCATTTATGACATCGCGGCTGCGTCCGCTGACACTCCTCACCACACTTTTCGCCGCGCTCGTTGTAGCGGGCTGCGGTGTCAACAACATTCCGACCTACGAACAGTCGGCTAAAGCCGCCTGGAGCGAAGTCCTAAGCCAGTACAAGCGGCGCACCGACCTAATCCCGAATCTTGTCGAAACGGTCAAAGGTTTTGCCGAGCAGGAAAAGTCGGTACTTACTGAGGTTGTCGCAGCACGCGCGAAGGCAACGGAAACCCAGATTAATTTGCCGCCCGACGTCCTGACGAACCCCGACGCAATGAAGAAGCTTCAGGAAGCACAGGGTCAGCTCTCCGGCGCGCTCGGCAGGCTACTGGTTACGATCGAAAAATATCCCGATATCAAATCAGGGCAGAACTTCCTCGCGCTCCAGAGCGCGCTTGAAGGAACAGAAAATCGCATCGGCGTTTCGCGGCGCGACTACATCGAAGCGGTGCGCGCCTATAATACCGAGTTGAACACCATTCCCGGGCGCTGGTGGAAGTCGTTCATGTATCCAGCTTCCAAGGAAATGGCGTCGTTCGATATTCCGGCCGAAGAACAGAAAACGCCGAAAGTTGATTTCGACACCAAGAAATAGGCGCAGGCTTTACCGCAAGAGGATGCTGTCCCATGGGTGGCGCTGCGACCCTGACGCCGGACCTTTACGTCCGCAAGACGATGGCGAGGAGCGCGACAATTGCGCTTCTCGCCGGCCTCGTTGCGCTTGCAACGTTGGTGTTCATTGCGCTCGCGGCGCCCAACTACCCGGAACTCACGGGCCAGATTGTTGATAATGCCAACATATTATCGCCCGACGACCGCGCCGCCATATCGGCCGAACTGCAGGCGCTTGAAGGAAAATCGACCGATCAAGTGGCGGTCGTCACGGTCAAGTCCCTCGAAGGATACGCGATCGAAGACTACGGCATCGGCCTCGCGCGCAAATGGCAGATCGGGCAAAAGGGCAAGGACAACGGCATCGTGCTCATCGTTGCGCCCAACGAGCGCAAGGTGCGCATTGAAGTTGGCCGACGCTTGGAGCCGGTGATGACCGACACGATGTCGAAGATCATCATCACCAATGCCATGTTGCCGAAATTCCGCCGAGGCGATTATCCGGGCGGTATTCGCGACGGCGTGCGTGACATTAAAGATGTTCTGCTTGGCGACGCGGATGCCGTGACGGAGCGCGCGAAAGGCGGACCCACGGGCAAGAGCTATTCGATATCACTCATCCACCTTCTGGTGTTTGCCGCCATCATCGCGCTGATTTTCTGGCAGATGAAAAAAGCGGCAGACGCCCAGCGCCAATGGGAACAAAACCTCTCGCCTGACGAACGCCGCAGGCTGCAACGCGAACGGCAGCGCAATCGCGGCGGAAACGTTGTCGTCATCCCAGGCGGCTCTGGCGATTGGGGCGGCGGGTGGAGCGGCGGCAGCGGCGGCGGCTGGTCTGGCGGCGGAGGGTCCTTCGGCGGGGGCGGAGCCTCGGGCGACTGGTAAACAGAAACGGCGAATTTGAAAGACGGCGAGCCATGCCACTATTTAATGCAGAAGAGGAACAGCGGATATCAGCCGCTATATCCGCTGCGGAACGCAAGACCTCGGGCGAAATCGTGGCCGTCATCGCGCAGTCCAGCGAGAATTATCTCTACGTGCCGTTTCTTATCGCGTCACTCGTGGCGCTTTTTGTTCCCTGGCCGCTGATGCACTTAGTTTGGACGCCAGACAAGAACACCTGGATCGAGAACCAGCACATTTATCTCATCCAGCTCCTCGTGTTTCTCATCCTGCTTGCCGCTATTTGGCCAAAGCGTATTCGCTCGGTGCTAGTCCCGCGGACGGTGCGCGCGGCACATGCCAAACGCCGTGCAACCGAGCAATTCCTGGCGCAGAATCTGCACACGACGGCTGGTCGCACCGGTGTTTTGATTTTCGTTTCCGTTGCCGAACGTCACGCTGAAATTCTCGCCGACAAGGGCATCGACGAACGCGTTCCGGCCGGCACGTGGCAAGAAATCGTCGACAGGTTGACGAAAGAGATCTCAGAGGGGCGTGCTGCAGAAGGTTTCGTCCACGCGATTGACACGGCAGGCAAACACCTCGCCACGCATTTCCCGCCCGGAAAAATCGATCCCAACGAGTTGCCCGACCACCTCATTATACTTGATAACTGAGTTCCAGCCTTCCCCTGGCTTAGCAGTGCGGCAAATCATGGTACAAGCCGCGCCGGGGCAGAAGCACGTTGCTTCGAGGGGAAACTGCCATGACAGCATCGATCGCAACTGGAACGACTGCCACGGGCGAAACCGTGACGCGGGCGCCGCTCAGAGCGCGCGTATCGTGGATGCTGTTTGATTGGTCAGCGCAACCATATTACACACTGGTGCAGACGTTTCTGTTCGCGCCCTATTTCGCCAACGCCGTGGTCAACAACCAAGCCTGCGGTACGCTCATCGCGGAAGGCAGCGAGAAGGCCGCGTGCGGACAGGCGCTTTGGGGTTATGCGGCGGCGATTGCAGGGGTGTTGATCGCGATCATCTCTCCCTTCCTTGGCGCATTGGCCGATGGCCGGGGCAAGCGCAAACCCTGGATCGTCTTACTTTCACTCATCTTCCTCGCCGGACTTTCAACACTGTGGCTCGCGACACCCGGCGCCTCGACCAGCACGTTGGCGATAGTTCTCAGCGGCTTCATCATCGCCACACTTGCCGCAGAACTCATGGGCGTCTTCTCGAACGCAATCATGACGGGGCTGGTACCCAAAAGCGAAATCGGCACGCTGTCGGGCACGGGATGGGCGGTTGGATACTTTGGTGGACTGGCGAGCCTCGCACTGATCGCAGGTTTTCTTGTGCCGCTGCCGGGCGAAGCCAAAACGCTACTCGGCCTTGATCCGCTCCTGCAGCTCGATCAAGCAACGCGGCAGGGCGACCGGCTCACGGGGCCGTTCTCGGCGTTGTGGTTCGTCGTCTTCATGATCCCGTTTTTCCTGTTCGTTCCGGACAAAGTTGCCGTTCGCGCACATGCGCAACCGAAACGCTCGGCGAGGGCGGAACTGTGGGACACGATCAAGTCTCTGCCGTCGATGCCAAGCCTGCTGATCTTCCTCATCGCACGCATGCTCTACACCGATGGCTTGACCGCGATTTTCACTTTCGGGGGCATTTACGGCGCGTCCGTGTTCAATTGGGGGGCGCTGGAACTTGGCATGTTCGGGATTGTGCTGACACTGGTTGGCGCCTTTGGTGCGCTGATCGGGGGACGCTTGGACGATAAGCTTGGTCCTAAGACCGTCATCATCGTCGCGCTGCTTATTCTACTGGCCGGCGCCATCGGCATCCTCTCCGTCGATAAAACGCATATCTTGTTCTCGACAGAAGTTGCGGCCAAGGCTGAGGGCTCGAAGCCGTTCTCAGCAATTGGAGAGCAGGTGTTCCTGGCATTCGCGATCGTCGTCGGGCTGGTTGCGGCGCCCGTACAAGCTGCAAGCCGCTCGTTGCTCGCGCGTCTTGCACCTGCCGACAAAATTACGCAGTTCTTCGGTCTGTTCGCATTTTCAGGAAAAGTGACGGCCTTCCTGGCGCCATTTCTCGTGGCGCTCGTCACGCAAATTTCCGGTAGCCAGCGCATCGGCATGTCGGCCGTGCTTGCGTTTTTGATCATCGGGGCGGCGATGATGCTGTTTGTGAAGACGGGGCCGGGGTCAGACCCCTCACACGAAAATTCGCAGAAGGATTGAAACAGTCTTGTGAGGGGTCTGACCCCGTGAACGAAATGCGCACATTTTTAATGCCGGAAATGCCTCATGCCGGTCAAGACCATGGCGAGACCTTTTTCGTCCGCCGCTTTGATAACCTCATCGTCGCGCATCGAGCCGCCCGGCTGAATGACGGCCGTGACACCGGCATCTGCTGCAGTCAACAAACCATCCGCGAATGGGAAAAAGGCGTCAGACGCAACAACCGAGCCGCGCGTCAAAGGTTCGCTCAATCCTGCCGCCTTGGCCGCGTCCGTTGCCTTGATCACAGCAATGCGCGCGGAATCAATGCGGCTCATCTGTCCCGCACCGATGCCAACCGTCGCGCCGTTCTTGGCATAAACGATTGCGTTGGACTTGACATGCTTGGCGACGCGGAACGCAAACTTCAGGTCTGCGAGTTCGGCCGCCGTCGGCGCGCGCTTGGTGACGACTTTCAATTCGAGATCGTCGACGACGCCGTTATCGCGCGATTGCACGAGCAGTCCGCCCGCAATAGAGCGCACGTTCAATCCGCCCGCGCGCGGGTCTGACAGGCCGCCCGTCACCAGCAGGCGCAGGTTTTTCTTTGCCGCAAATATGGCTTTCGCTTCGTCTGTTGCATTAGGCGCAATCACGACTTCGGTGAAGATCTTTGTCATCTCCTCGGCCGCCCTGCCATCGATCGTTTGGTTCACGGCAATGATGCCGCCAAACGCGCTGACGGAATCGCACTGCAAGGCTTTGAAATAGGCGTCGCGCAATGAGGCTCCCATCGCGACGCCGCACGGATTAGCGTGCTTGATGATGGCAACGGCAGGTACGTCTGGCGCAAATTCCGATACAAGTTCGAATGCGGCGTCGGTGTCGTTTAGGTTGTTATACGAGAGTTCTTTGCCCTGCAGCTGCCGCGCGGTCGCGACGCCGAAGCGCGTGCAGTCCGAGACGTAGATCGCCGCCTGTTGATGCGGATTTTCGCCATAGCGCAGAGCTTGGCCAAGCCGGCCGCCGAACGCGCGCCAGGTGGGCGCCGGGGTCTTCAAGTGATTAGCGAACCAGTTGCTTATCGCCGCATCGTAGGCGGCGGTGCGCGCAAAAGCCTTGGCCGCCATCTCCTGACGGAAGCGCAGCGTCGTTGCGCCCTTGTTGGCGGTCATTTCTTCGAGAATGCGCGCGTAGTCTTCGGCTTCGACAATGACCGCCACCCCGTCATGGTTCTTTGAGGCCGCGCGGATCATGGCTGGCCCGCCGATGTCGATGTTCTCGACGCACTCGTCGTAGCCGGCGTTCTTCGCGACTGCTGCTTCGAAGGGATAGAGATTGACGACGAGGAGATCGATGGGCTGGATGCCATGATCGGCGGCGGCTTTGTCGTGCTCGGCATTGCCACGAATGGCCAGGAGGCCGCCGTGTACTTTGGGATGCAGGGTCTTGACGCGGCCGTCCATCATCTCGGGAAAGCCGGTCAACTCCGACACGTCTTTGACGGCGAGCCCGGCAGCTTTGATCGCCGCCGAAGTGCCGCCCGTTGATACAAGTTCAACGCCGTGGCCGATAAGCGCCTTGGCGAGGTCGATGAGCCCGGTCTTGTCCGAGACCGAAAGAAGTGCTCGGCGGATTTTTTGATTTTTCATGAGACGTCCTGCACCCGTAAAACCGACCAAAGCCGGTTATCACGCTTGCGGCCGTTCGAACATACACCGGAACGCCCAGAGTGCCGTCATGCCGCGCTTTATTGTGGGCTCGTCTTGAAAACGCGCCAGCGCACTTCGGTTTCGCCGAAAGTTGCCCCGCGCAGCATAATCTGCAGTCCTGGCCGAGGCCCCGTGCTTTCGGCAAACAACAGGCTTTCCTCGATCGTCAACTCCGCGCCCTCAGCTTCGAAGTTCCACGTGCCCCCATTGCGCATGGTGATGACGCAGCCGCCGCGATCCTTGCCGTTTGAAACTTTGCAATCAGGATGAACGTGAAAATGAACGGCGAACGGCAGATCCGACTTCAACCGCAATCTGCCTTGCGGCGGCTCAAGGCGATCCAGTCCCTCGATTAACCGGCCGTCGCTTGAAACCGAGATGCGCCGGTTATGCATCAAACCGTAGCGTTTCACGTATCCGTCATGGCTGGCAGCTAACACCGCCGCGCCGCCTTCGTCGCTCAACCGTGCGAGCGCCAGATCCGGTCCGCGAATTGGCAATCCGCCGGCAAGACTCTCAAGCGTTTCGTGGCGCACAAGGCGAGAGGATGAACTCTCCGCCAGGCAAAGCGTGTTGTGACTGGCGGTTGCGCGCGCGACGGCATTCCAATCGTCGTCGGCGGGCCCCGGAAATCCACCGTTGACGAACAGCATGCGGCTGCCGTCAGACATTTCGAACGACAAACATCCCGACTGTGCTTCCGCCGCCATCTCAACGGGCGGTGGCGAGCCGACATCTGCGACGATCAGAGTCGATCCCCGCTCAAGCCGAGCGTACCCTGAATCGACCGCTTGCGAGACGGCTTCGAGCGCGCCGTCCGAGTAGCCGAGAACCGTTGCCAGTGCGGCCGGTGCACCAGCGCTGACACCATTGAATCGCGCCAGAACGCCATCGCCCATGCGCATGAAGCGCAAAAACGCCAAGGCTTTTTTTACTGTCAACGCGTACTCTTCGGGTGCCGTGTAGCCGCGCGCTTGAAAGCACTGGCCGAGCGGCAGAAGGTCCAACACAAGATCGGCCAGAACGCTTGCGTTGCGGCTTGCGTGACCGCCATCGTTTAGAATTTGCCTTCTCAACTCGGCAATCAGCTGGATCTGGGCTTCCTTTAATTGCCGGTCATGGCCTGAAACTGCGAGATCGCTGAGCACGAGGGCGATAAGACTGACGAGCCGGGGAACACCGTCGGGCGCATTGCGCCACGTCGTATTCAGCGCCGCAACCTGCTCAGTAAGGCTCGCCATGATCTGCGAGTAGGTCTTGGCGTCCGTGCCTTCGAGCAACATGTTGGCTTGGGCGATCCAAGATATAATGCGCCGTCCGATGACCGCCGGTTCGTAAGCAATACCCTTCGGCGTTCTCTGTGTCGCGATCCAATCGATGACGAGATCCCGGGCTGCGTCGTAGGCGGCCTCTTCTTCGGTCGCGGCCAGATGGCGAAGCCATCCAAAGCCGTGCAGTTCGCGCTCCCAAGCCGGGCTCGGAGGCTTGATCCGAAATGGTGATGCGCCTTTGAGGTCCGCAACTTGGCACGCCAATCCAAAATGACTTTCCTGAATTTCGTTCCAGAAGCTCGGATCGGCAGAGCGCAGATCCTGTGGCACAATCAAGATCTGGTCTGCGGCCGCCCCGCCATAACGCCAGCGCAAGAACGGCGACGACAGCGTGCGCGTGACGGCGCGGCGGTGCGTCTGTTTCGCCGAAAGCGCCCTGATCTTTAGCCGCTCGCTGAGGCTCAATCCTGCCATTGGCTTGCCGTTGGACCCTGCCCGTGAAGCTGCGCCCTGAAGTGGAATCGCCGCGTGTTCCTTCGATCCGACTATCCGCTCCGTCGAGCCAAAACAAGGCGCTGGAGCCGGCCAGCGCAATTTGCCGGAGCAAAACTTAGAGTAGGCGCGCGAGGAGAGACACGAAAAAGCCGTCCATGCCTTGTTGGCCGGGCCGTAATGCTCCGAAATACGAGGGAAGAGTCCTGAGATCTCCCTCGACCGTGAGCCAACCGCTTTCGCCGCCGGCGGAGACGATATCAATAGGCATCCGCTTAAAATCGCTGTGGCTGGCTAAAAAGCGGGCGATTTGGCCGGCGCCTTCGTCATCTTCCAGGGAACACGTGCAATAAAGGAGCCTGCCGCCGGGCTTCACCAGCGTCGCGGCTGCGTCCAGCATCTTCGCCTGGGATTGCGCCAACGAGGCAACATCTTCGGCTCGCTTAAGATAAAGAATATCGGGGTGGCGGCGGATGGTTCCCGTGGCCGTGCAGGGCGCGTCCAGCAAGACGGCGTCAAAGAGCCGTCCCGGTGCCCAGGTGATGACATTGTTGATCACTGTTTCAACCGGCAGCTTCAAGCGCACCAGATTTGAATTGAGCCGCGCCGCGCGCGCCGGTGACAATTCAACTGCGACCACGTTCGCGCCGGCACTTGCAAGTTGCGCCGTCTTACCGCCGGGAGCCGCACACAGATCGGCGATGTCCAGCCCCTTGACGACGCCAAGAATTCTGGCAGGCAATGCAGCGGCGGCATCCTGCACCCACCACTCACCCTCTTCGTAACCAGCAATGTCTTCGATGCGGCCCGCGTCCGTGAGGCGCACAGATCCGGTTGTTAAAACCATACCACCCAGTTTTTCGGCCCACAGCTCAGGATCGGTTTTGACCGACAGATCCAGCGGCGGCTCTTGAAGTGAGGCTTCTGCAATCAAGCGTGCCGTGTCATTGCCATACGCGGTGCGCCAGCGTGCCATCAGCCACGTAGGGATATTGAGTTCCGGCGCGTCAAGTCCCGCCAGAATTTCCTCGCCCCGCTCTGAGACGCGGCGCAGGACGGCGTTGGCTAATTTATCGAAACGCCTCGTGCTAAAGCCAGCGCGGCATTGATCGACCGCGAGCGAAATAGCAGCATGTGGCGGCGTCTTCAGGAAAAGCAGCTGCGCGCCAGCGCTGAGCAGTATGGCCTCAAGCTGTCCCTCTTTTGCCGGCAGTGGTTTTTCCAGGAACTTGCTGAGCACCGCTTTGATTTCCCCGCGGCGGCGCAGAACCGTTGTTGCAATGGCCCGCGCAAACGCCCGGTCGCGGGGCGCCAGTTTTGCAGTATCTGCGGCGCGCTGAAAGGCGTCGTCAAAGGAACGGCGTTGATCGAGCACAGCAAAGAGTGCGGTTGCCGCCAGATGGCGAGCCGCCAGCCCATCCGCTGGAACGGCTGTCTGGCGCGTGCGCGGCTCCCGCTCATGGCTTGACTTGCTTGGCCGAACAGGCGGCGTTTCGTTGTTCAAAGGATTTTGGCCTTCGTCGTCATGACGTCCACGGTCCTCGCGATTGTGCGCCGTGCTTCCGGCCTGCAACCCACACGCCGCCATCTTGGCCGCCAGAACCTTCTCCGCCAGCGTTGGGTTCAAAGGCAAGTCCACCATCTGTCACGCCCATCTCAAGCGCAAGCGCCTCAAGCTCCGCGATACGGTTATCGGGGTTCGGGTGCGTTGAGAAAAGGCTGTCGAGACCACGTCCGCTCAACGGGTTGATAATGAAGACGTGGGCAGCGGCCGGAAATTGCTCGGCGCGCGGGTTCTGGTATTTCTTCGCCAGAACACTGATCTTCTTCAACGCCGATGCAAGCCACAGAGGATTTCCAGCGATTAGAGCACCCATGCGATCGGCCTGATATTCGCGCGAGCGGCTGATGGCCATTTGCACCATCATGGCCGCCAAGGGCGCAACAATTATAGCGAACAGCGTGCCGATGATACCCATGCCGCGATCATCATTGCGCGCGCCGCCAAATAGCATGCCGAGCTGCAGATATTGCGCGAACATCGATACGGCGCCGCCGATCGTTGCGGCAACGGCCATCGTTAAGGTGTCGCGATTTCTAATATGCGCGAGCTCGTGCGCCATGACGCCGGCGAGTTCTTCGCGCGACAATGCTTCAAGCAGGCCCGTTGAGGCACAGACCGCCGCACGCGATGGGCTGCGCCCCGTGGCAAAGGCGTTGGGTTGCGGCGTGTTCATGATGTAAACGCGCGGCATCGGCAGTTCGGCGCGGCTCGCCAGTTCGCGCACGAGGCTGACAAACTCGGGGGACGTTTGGTCGTCAACTTCCTGGGCCTTGAACATCTTCAAGACCATCGTGTCGGACTTCCAAAGACTGACCACGTTCATGATCAGCGCGACGATGAACGCCAGGATGAGGCCGGACTGACCGCCAACAGCCGCGCCCATGACCGCGAGGATCGCCGTAAGTGTGGCCAGCAGCAGGCCCGTCTTGGCGTAATTCATCAACATGTCGGTCCTCCACAACACAAGTGCGCGGCCCAAGTCTTTCACACGCGCCAGCTCGACGTATATATGGTGTATGGGGGGCAAGGTTAAGTGCCAAAGGCTCCTCCAGGCTCGGCGCGGTCCCCGCAACCAATGAGAATATGCCATGACTAACCCAGACGCGACCGGCCCCGATGTCGTACCTCAAACGCCCGCCGCCCTAACGGCGCTAACGCCTGAAGCGCAGCGTGCGCTTGCCGAAGCCGAAGCCCGGCGCGCCGCACAAACGGCCGAAGGACAAGCTTGCACTGACGAGATTGGCGGCCGCAAGGGTCCCGACCCTGTCCGATTTGGGGACTGGGAGGTGAGCGGAATTGCCAGCGACTTCTGATTTTGTTTCAGAAGTGTACACGCAAGTATTTACAAATCGTGACAAGCTTTATGGCAATTTGGAACGCTTGCGTTAACGGACGCGAAATGATGCTCTTTTCCAGCCTT